>JAFSVP010000173.1 GCA_017444905.1 Bacteroidales bacterium | reverse complement strand
TGTCATGGTCAAATGCTGGGGGATGCGGTTTTGGCGGCGATGTACTCTTCGTGCTCACGCCGGGCCCTGAGCACCGAGACGGAACGCTTGAGGGTAAAGCCGGAGCCGAGGTATTTGGTGCGCACGTCGTCGTCGGAAGCAAGCTGCTCGGGCGTGCCCTGCTGAAGAATCGTACCTTCGAAAAGGAGGTACGCGCGGTCGGTGATGGCAAGCGTCTCGCCTACGTTATGGTCGGTGATGATGACGCCTATGTTCTTGTATTTCAATTTTGCGATGATATACTGGATATCCTCCACCGCTATCGGGTCAACCCCGGCGAAAGGCTCGTCGAGGAGAATGAACTTGGGGTCGATGGCAAGGGCGCGGGCTATCTCGCAGCGGCGCCTCTCGCCTCCCGAGAGCTGGATTCCGAGCGACTTGCGCACCTTCGAGAGGTTGAATTCGTCAATCAGCGATTCGAGCCTTTCACGGCGCTCGGCGCGGGGGATGTTCTTCATCTCCATCACGCTCATTATATTGTCTTCCACCGACATCTTGCGGAACACCGAAGCGTCCTGCGGAAGGTATCCGACGCCCTTCTGGGCGCGCTTGTACATAGGCAGGCGGGTTATTTCCTCGTCGTCGAGGAACACTTTGCCGTCGTTGGGAACTATCTGCCCCGTTATCATATAGAAGCTCGTGGTCTTGCCGGCTCCGTTGGGGCCGAGGAATCCCACGATTTCGCCCTGTTCGACCTCCATCGACACGCCTTTCACGACGGTGCGGAGGCCGTATTTCTTGACCAGGTTTTCGCAGTGCAGCTTCATTTTATATCGAGTTCAAGGTCTTTGACTAATTCTTTCACCTCAGTGTTGCGGGCAATGAGGTCCCTGGCCTTCTCGGCAGGCATATAAAGCTTCTTTTCCCCGGGGGCCTCGGGCTGGACTTCCGGGACGAGACGCAGCTTCGGCAGCTTCGAAAGGCGGCGGAAGGTCTCTTCCATCTCATTGAGCTTCTTTTCCACAATCCAGTCTTTCTGGGCTTCGGTGGCAAGGCGGAAGCTTATGGTGACGGTGCCGTCTTCGACAGTAGCCGCGGGCGCGGACGCCTTGAGGGCGTTGACGAGACGGGGCTGGGAGCTGAAGGTCCCTGCCATCTGCGACCACAGCGAGGCGAGGGTTTCGGGGTCGGGAACTTCCACTTGCACAGCGTCGTTCTCTTCCGGAGCGAGCTCCACCTGCACTTCTTCGAAGAGCGCGCTCATCGACAGTCCTGCAGCCCTCTTTCGCGGCGCGGGCTTCGGAGCTTGCGGGGCGGGGGCTGCAGCGGGTTGAGCTTCTGGTTGAGGGTCGAGCTGGAGGGCAGGTTCGGTGGCGGGCTGAGCTTCAGGCCGGGACTCGGGCTGAGGTTCGGGAGTCGCGGCAGGTTCGGTGGCGGGCTGAGCTATTGGTTCGGGGGCGGGTTGCCCAAGAGTTTCGGCGGCAGGGGCCGGCTCGGCGGGAGCCATAGGGGCTTCTTCGGCAGGGGCAGCTGCCACAGGAGCTTCCGCTACGGGAACCTCAGGCACTGCGGGAGCATCTGCCTCCGTCTTGACAATCGCCGCTGCGGGGGCTTCAGGAGCCGGTGCCTTTGCAGCAGGCGCTTCTGCGGGAATGCCGGAAATGAACGCCATACGCATCAGGGCGAACTCTATGTGAAGCCGCTGGTCGGTGGCCTCGCGGTAGCCCTGCTCGCACTGGGATATGATGCCCAGGGCTTCGAAGATGAACTTCACGGAGCAGCGGGATGCCTGTTCCACATAGCGGCTCCGAAGCGTCGAAGGCATATCGACCAGCGACTCGAGCCCGCCGGTGCGGCACACCAGAAGGTCTCGAAGGTGCGAGCCCAGCGCAGATATGAAGTATTTGGCGTTGAAGCCCTTGGAAAGAATCTCGTCGAAAATCAGCAGGCCCGTGGCATAATCCTTCGCAAGGCAGGCGTCAACGAGCCTGAAACTGTATTCATAGTCGAGGACGTTGAGGTTGCGCATCACGTCCGCGATGTGTATGTCGGTACCGCAGAAAGCCACCGTCTGGTCGAAGATGGTGAGGGCGTCGCGCATGGCGCCGTCGGCCTTGCGGGCAATCACGTGCAGCGATTCGTCGTCAACCGTGATATTCTCCTTTTCCGCTATGGAGCGGAGGTTGCGCACAATGTCGCCCACCCCGATGCGGTTGAAGTCGTAGGTCTGGCAGCGGCTGAGGATGGTGGGGATGATTTTGTGCTTCTCGGTGGTGGCGAGGATGAAGATTGCGTGTGCAGGCGGCTCTTCCAGAGTCTTCAGGAAGGCGTTGAAAGCGGCCTGCGACAGCATATGGACCTCATCTATTATATAGACGCTGTACTTTCCAACCTGCGGCGGAATCTGCACCTTCTCCATCAGCGCCTTGATATCGTCGACGCCGTTGTTGGAGGCCGCGTCGAGCTCGTGGATGCAGTACGAGCGACCCTCGCGGAACGAGACGCAGCTTTCGCACTCTCCGCAGGGCTCCATATCGGCTGAGGGGTTGGAGCAGTTTATCATCTTGGCGAAGATGCGCGCGGCACTGGTTTTGCCTACTCCCCTGGGGCCGCAGAAGAGGTAAGCGTGCGCGAGCTGCCCGCGAAGGATGGAATTTTTGAGGGTGCGCGCTATCGTGTCCTGCCCGATTAGAGCGGAGAAAGAATCGGGGCGGTATTTGCGTGCGGATACTATATATTGCTCCATAATTTCCTTCCTGTTGGATAACTCACAAAGGTAATATATTTCAAAATAAAGGAAAAATTTTTAAGTTTGCAGTATGAAAAAGACAATTTCACTCGTTTCGATAGTATTTTCGTTCTTTCTCCTGATGCTGCCGGCCAGCCTGTCGGCGCAGAAGAAAGTATATACCAAGAGTATGCGCATGCAGGACTTCAAGAGCAGGACGACGATGGTGGTCCTGAGCGGCCCTGCCATACGCGACGCCGCCCTTCGCGCGGAGGTAACTTCCCGCTGGTCGGTATCTCCCTACGCTTTCTGCACGCCTGCCGAGTACGAGAAGCTCAAATCCGACCCGGAGCGCTACTTCCTGCACACTCAGAAAGAGCGCGGAGTCCTCTTCCTCACCCTTTCGAAAGGCGGCGACCCCGACTCCGAAGACACTATGAAAAAGCCCCTCGACATAGTGTCGATGCCCTTCTGCGGAGAGTTTGACGAAAGCGGGCGCGAGGCCGTCTATCTTCCGGCCTACCTGAGCATACTCCAGGACTTCGTGGAGGCGGCCCTCGATTCCGAGACCAAGGCATATATGGGCCTGAAGGGCATAACCCGGAAGCTCCCCAAGAGATGGAAGCTCTACGAGTTCCCCGACGAGGCCGACAGGGCTTTCAAGGACCGTGAGCCCCATTCGGCGGTGACCGTGATCATATCCCCCGACGGAGCCGGAGCCTCAAAGCCCCGCTACAAGATGACCATAGACACGGAGGATTACTCCCTCTATCACTACGGGAAGTGATGATACTCACCGTCGCTCCCGGAACCGGCCTCGAAGCGGCATCCGCCCTGCTCCCCTCGGCGCAGGTGACAGACCTTGCCTCGTACATTGAATACAAGGCGGGAGCGGGTATCCCCGAACTCAAGGCTGACAGCCCGGAGCGTTACGCCGTGCTTGCCGCCGAAGCCCTGCGCGACCTTATAGTCACTTCGCAGATAAGCGGCGCCGACGCCGTTATACGGCTCTGCGACGATACAGCCTCGCTTCCCGACTGCGAGAGGATGCTCCGCGAGTATTGCAGGGCCGCCGAATAAAGAAATTTTAACTTTTAACTTATGAAGAAAACATTGATGATTACGGTTTTGGCGCTGGCTTTCGGTGCAGCTGCCAACGCACAGGGTCTTCTCGACCGTTTCACCGACCCTGAGAAGGGCGAAGTCGTATTTATCAAGAAGGGTAATTACGCCATCGGAATCAGCGGCGCTTACCGCAATATCGCCGTCACGGGTGACGACGCCACGAAAGCCGGCTACGCAGTCATTACGATGCTGAACCTTGGCACCGGAGGCCTCCAGACCTGGAGCGTGACTCCCAGCGTCTCGTGGTTCGTAGCCAACGACGTCTCCCTCGGTCTCAGTCTCGACTACGACGGTTCCATCCTCGACACCGACATAAGGCTCGACCTCAGGGACGTCTTCCCCTCCACCACCGAGGATTTGAACCTCGTCCTCTCCAACAGAGATACGAGAAGTCACTCCTTCGGAGCATCGTTCGTAGCACGCAAGTACCTGTCGTTCTTCGGCAGCAAGACTTTTGCAGTCTTCGGAGAAGCGCGCCTCTCGGGGAGCTACGGATTCAAGGTTTCAGAGCCTCTGTCACTGAAGGCGGCCAACCACGCCCGCAAGACCGACAGCTTCGGCATTGCGGCAAAAGCAGGCGTAGGCCTGGCGGTCAAGCTTCGCGACGGCAGCGCCATCTCGCTTGCCATCCCTCTCTTCGGCGTGGGCTGGAGCAACTCGAGCCAGGTCAAGGTCAACGCAGTAATCAAAGACGGCGCTACCGCCATCAATCCCGACGACCCGAACACCTACGAGCTCATCACGAGCCACACCAGGGTAAACCAGTTCAGCGCCACCCGCAACCTCGACATGCTTGGCGTCTCGTTCGGATACCTCCGCTACATCGAGCCCAAGAAGAAGCACTAGAAGTCCTATAATCCTATAGGCCCCATTGGCCGGAAGCCGTTTGAACTGATAGTTTTTCTTTTTCCGCAGCTTCCCCGAAAACATAATCCCGGAGACGGCCTTGCATCAAGCCCTCTCCGGGATTTGCCATATGTATCGGAACAAGACCGTGTCAGACGTCCCGAGATGGGTGGCCTAAGCGAGTTATCTCTCGCACGGCGGGGCTGACGATAAAGAAATCCTGTCCGTCCAATCATATCAACCTCTCCTACTCCGCCATCGTCCTGGCGGAGTAAGAGAGAAAAAGCCTTAAAACGCGCCTGCTCCGCCACAACGATGGCGGAGTAAGATACCCTCAGAGTGTAGGCAACGGGCGGCCGGACAAGGTTTGACATTTTACACTGTTTTGAATCGCACTACCGTTTAATGAAAAAGGACCGGCCGGGCGGCCAGTCCTTTTTATATTACACCCTCCTGAAAGGGTAAATACCTGTCAAACAGACAGGGGAAATTACTTCTTGACGGGAGCGGCGGGCTCGTCGGAAGCGGCTTCAGCAGCCTTGGCAACCTTCTCGAGCACTACGTCGAAGATAAGGGTGGAGTTGGGAGCGATGCCCGGACGGCCCATCTCGCCGTAAGCGAGGTCGGCGGGGACATAAAGCTCGATGTGTCCGCCCTCACCGACGAGCTGCAGGCCCTCGGTCCAGCCGGCCACCACGGAGCCGAGAGAGAAGCGCATGCCTTCCTCTGCGTCGGCGGGAGTCTCGTCGAACACCTTGCCGTCGATGAGAGTACCCTTGTAACGCACCCACACGGTGTCGGCGGGGCCGGGTTTCACATCGTTGCCAAGCTCGATAATCTTGTACTGGAGGCCCGACTCGGTCTCGACCACGCCGGCCTTCTTCTTGTTGGCAGCAAGGAATTTGTCGCCCTTCTCCTTGTTCTCGAGGAGCACGTAGTTGTGCCTCTTCTCAAGATAGGCGTTGAACATATCGTTGATACGCTCGGGGCTGATCTTGAACTGGTCGTTGAAACCGGGATCGCGGAAATCACCCTCGGCCTTGACGAAATCCTTGATACCCTGAATCATCTGGGAATAATTCACGTCACCGAAATTGTATCCCTTGATGAAGCTGCCGAAATTGACACCGATAAGATAGCTGACGGAGTCGACTTCAGCTTTGGTAGGAGTGAAATCCTTGAGAGTCTTGGGAGTCTCGATTGCAGCCTCTCCCTCTTCGCCTTCGGCGACGGGTTCGACGGGGCTCTGAGTGCAGGCAAAAGTAAGGGCGAGCACACCGAGAGCCATAAAGAATTTGTTAGTCTTCATTGTGTTATAAGTAATTAAAAGTTAAATTTCCAAGCAAGAGCCGATGCACCGATAATGGCGGCGTCGGACTCCGAAAGGCCCGAATAAAGCAGCTTGACGCGGTCGCGCCAGATAGGGAGGACGCTCTCGTTCATAGCCTTGAGGATAGGTTTGGTAAGGAACTCTCCGGCCCTCGCCAGACCGCCGAAGAGAACGATGGCCTCGGGAGCGGAGAAGGCAATGAACGAAGCGAAAGCCCGTCCGAGAAGCGAACCGGTAAAGTCGAGGATTTCGAGAGCCATACGGTCGCCCGCCTTGGCCGCCTCGAAAACGTCTTTTGAAGTAACCTCGGCGCGCAACCTGAGCAGAGTCTGCTCGTCGGGGCGGAGTTCGAGCCATTCGCGGGCGGTACGAGCCACACCCACGGCGGAGCAATATGCCTCGAGGCAGCCCCTAAGCCCGCAGCCGCACTGGCGGCCGTCGCGCACTACGCACACGTGGCCGAGCTCTCCGGCAAAGCCGTCGTGCCCGTAAACCACGTCGCCGTTCACCACTATTCCGCTGCCCACGCCGGTTCCGAGAGTTATCATAATGAAATTCTTCATCCCGCGGGCGACGCCGTAAGTCATCTCGCCCACGGCGGCGGCGTTGGCGTCGTTGGTAAGGGCCACCGGCATACCGTCCATACGCTCCGAGAGCATCGAAGCGAAGGGGATATCGAGATTCCTGGCCCAGACGAGGTTGGGGGCGTGCCTGATTTCGCCGGTGTAATAGTTGCCGTTGGGAGCGCCCACGCCGATTCCCATAACGGGAGCGTCGAGGCGGGCGTCTGAAATGAGCTTGTGCAGGGTGTCGGCGAGCGCCGAGACGAAGCCGTCGGCATCATCGTGCCTGTTGGAGACCATCACCGTCTGGGCAAGAACCTCGCCCTCGCGGTTCACGATGCCGCACTTGGCCGTCTGGCCTCCGAGATCTACTCCTAGTACGTAATACTTGTCCATATCATTCGACGGGAATGTCCTTGTTGACGTTGCGGCTGCCCCACTTCGCATAGTAAAGGAGGAAAGCGAGGCATCCCACCAGCAGCAGGTAACTGTTCAGCGAGCCTACGTAATCAGCGAGAAGGTTCTGCAGGAAGGGGATGATGCCTCCGCCGCACACCATAGTCATAAAGATGCCGGACGCCGCTGCGGTATATTTGCCGAGCCCCTCGGTGGCGAGGTTGAAGATTGCGCCCCACATTACCGAAGTGCAGAGTCCGCAGAGCACCACGAACACCAGGGCCAGCGGGATGCTTGCACCGCCAAGGCTGATGCAGGCGGTATCGGGGAGCAGCACCACGCAGAGCAGGAATACGATTGCAAGGGCGGAGGTGTACATAAGCATATTCTTGCTGCTCACCTTCGAACCCACGGCGCCTCCGGCAAGCCTGCCCAAGAGCATACAGAACCAGTAAGCTCCGATAAGCGTGCCTGTAAGCTTCGGACCCACCTCGGCAAGGCCGGAGAAGTACACGTTGGCGGTATTCGGAATGCCCACCTCTATACCCACATAGAAGAAAATGGCCAGGGCGCCCAGCAGGAAGTGCCTGAACGAGAGGGGCCCGTGGCTGTCTTTAGCCTTTGCGGATGAAGCCGCGGCCTTGTGAACTTCAGGTATGTCGGTGAACGAGATGACGATGAACGCCAGGACGAAAATCGCCATTGCGACAATCATCACGGGCGCGGCCTTGGCCACGGTGGCGTTCTCGATGGCGCCGCCAACGAGCCAGCCCACGAACACGGGCGCTATGGTACCGCCGATGGAGTTGCAGGAGCCGCCGAACTGAATCAGCTGGTTGCCCTTGTTGCCGCCGCCTCCGAGGGTGTTCAGCATAGGATTGACCACTATGTTGAGCATACACATCGAGAAACCGGCCACGAACGCACCCGCCACGTACACGGCGAACGACTCTACGTAACCCGAAACGAACTGTATTCCCACGCCCACGAAGCCGATGACGACGGCCAGGAGCGAAGTGAACTTGTAGCCCTTCCGGCTCAGGATGAGGCCTGCGGGTATGCCCATGCAGGCGTAAGCGATGAAGTTGGCGAGCGAGCCCAGCTGCGAAAGCGCCTTGGAAGCGCCGAACTGGTTGGTGACGATCACGCCCATCGAACCGGCCAGATTGGTGACGAACGCTATCATGAAGAACAACGCGAACATCACCACGATGGCGGGAGTGTATTTCCTTGCGTCAGACAGTATTTGATGGATTCGAGGTTTCTGCTGTTGTAGAGAGCCTTGCCTTCGGCGGTCATGGCGTATTCGATACGGTCTTCATAGAACTTCTCGACCTTGCCGCGCACCATCTTGGAAGTGGTGTTGAGCATACCGTTCTGCTCGGTGAAGGGAGTTTCGCCCACTATGATGGCGGCAGGGAGCCACTTCTCGGGGAAGAGGCCCTGGTGACGCCCGCCCGGACGGTAGGAATCGACCTCGCCCTGGATGATATCGAGCTGGGCCTTGAGTCCGGCCTCGGATGCAGGGTCGATGCCCTTGGCCTTCACGGCCTCGGCGAGGGCGGTCTTGTTGGGGATTACCAGAACTACGGTGTAGGGGCTCTGGTTGTTGTAAAGGACGGAAGCGTCGATGTACTTCGAGCCGTCGGCGAGGCTGTCTTCGAAGCCTTCAGGGGAATACTTCTCGCCGTCTGACGAAATCAGAAGGCTCTTGAAGCGGCCCGTGACATAGAGGAAACGGCGGTCTTCCTTGCAGAGGTAGCCGCGGTCGCCGGTATGGAGCCAACCGTCGACGATGGTCTTCCCGGTGGCCTCGGGATTCTTCCAGTAGCCTGCCATCACGTTCTCGCCGCGGATGACGATTTCACCGGTCTCGCCATCGGGAAGGGAGTTGCCCTCCTCGTCGCAAATCTTGATATCCATCGGGAGGACGGTGCGGCCCGACGAGCCGAAGCGGGCGTGGCCGTCTGCATTGGCGCAGATGACCGGCGTAGCCTCGGAGAGGCCGTATCCCTGGAAAATGGGCATACCCACGGCGCAGAAATAGCGCTGGAGCTCGATGTCAAGAAGTGCGCCGCCGCCGATGAAGAAGCGCAGGCGGCCGCCGAAGCCCTCACGCACGGGCTTGAATACGAGCTTGTCCATAAGGGCCTTGATGGGCTTGCGCCACCACAGCTTCCAGCAAGGCTTGCCCATATTGTAGTATTCGCGGTTGTACTTGATGGCGTTGTCGAGGGCGAATTCGTAGAGCTTCTCCACCTTCGGGCCCTTCTTGCGAATGCCGGCCTCGATGTTCTTGCGGAAGTTCCTGGAAATGGCCGGGACCGAAAGCATCACGTGCGGACGCACCTCGCGAATGGCGATGGGGATGTTCTTCAGCATGGTGACGGCGTTCTTGCCGCCGGGCACGGTGGCGATGCTGCCGCCGGAGCGCATCATGAAGTAGAAGCCGGCCACGTGGGCGAAGCAGTGGTCGAGAGGGAGGATGATGAGCATCACATCGCCCTTGTCAACATGCACGACCGAGGTACACTGCTCGATATTGGCCGTATAGTTGCGATGAGTGAGCAGGATGCCCTTGGGGTCGGCTGTGGTGCCGGAGGTGTAGGAAATGTTGGCGTAGTCGTCGGGACCTACGGAAGCAATCCTCTCCTCAAGTTCGGCGGAATGCTCAGCCATGAACTTCACACCCATCTCGCGGAGCTCGCCCACGTACATCTCGCCCTCGCGGAGCTCGAGGTCGTCGAGCACTATCACCTTCTCGATGGCGGGGCACTGCGAAATCACGCGGCGCACCTTCTCTATCTGGCTTTCGGAAGCTATGATGAAACGGGAATCGGAATGGTTGATGCGGAAGGTAAGGTCGTAGTCGGACTCAAGCTTGAATGAGAGGGGCACGTTCACGCCGCCGGCGTAAAGGATACCCAGTTCGCTGAATATCCACTTGTTGCGTCCTTCGGAAATGAGGGCCACCTTCTCGCCTTTGCGAAGGCCGAGGGCCATGAGGCCGGATGCATACACGCGGCCTTCGTCCCGGGTGGCGGTGAAGGAAGTCTCGGTCCAGACGCCGTCGACCTTCTCGCGGAGGAAGGTCATATCGCGGTATTCCGCCGCGTACTTCTCTACAAAATCGATAATGGTTAGTCTCTTGTCTGCCATTTCAGTTATCTGGTATTATCGCTTTCAGTGGGGAAGAGGCCGAAGAGCTCGGCATCTATCATATTGGTTACAAGTTCAAAATCCTCGGGGCGGTTGCCGAACTTGATGTTGTCGGCGTCCACCACGAGGAGCTTTCCGGGATATGTGGCTATCCAGTTCTCGTATTTCTCGTTGAGGCCGGTGAGGTAGTCGATGCGTATGCTTTTCTCGTACTCGCGGCCGCGCTTCTGTATCTGGGCTATGAGATTGGGAATCGACGAGCGCAGGTAAATCATCAGGTCGGGGGTGCCCACGAGCGACATCATCAGCTCGAACAGTTCGGTGTAATTCTCGAAATCGCGGGTGCTCATCAGGCCCATATCGTGCAGGTTCATCGCGAAGATGCGGGCGTCTTCATAGATGGTGCGGTCCTGGATGACGACCTTGTCGGACTTGGATATCTCCAGAATGTCCTTGAAACGCTTGTTCAGGAAGTAAATCTGGAGGTTGAAGGACCAGCGCTCCATATCTTCATAGTAATCGGCGAGATATGGGTTGAAGTCCACGGGTTCGAACTTGGGAGTCCATCCATAGTGGGCCGCAAGCATCTTGGTGAGCGTCGTCTTTCCGCTTCCTATGTTTCCTGCAATGGCGATGTGCATAGTGTCAAATGTTTCAAACTACAAAGATAACAATTATTTGAATAGTCCGAAGAGTTCAGCGTCTATTTTGTCGGTGACGAGAGAGAAATCCTCCGGCCTGTGCTCGAAATCCAGGGAGTCGGCGTCGATTACCAGCAGCCTCCCCTCGTATGAGCCTATCCACTCCTCGTAATGCCTGTTCAGGCCGGCCAGGTAGTCGAGGCTGATGGACTGCTCGTAGTCGCGCCCGCGCTTCTGGATTTGCGAAACCAGGTGCGGAACGCTGGCCTTCAGGTAGATGAGCAGGTCGGGAGGGTTCACCATCGACATCATCAGGTTGAACAGCTGCATATAAGTGTCGTAGTCGCGCTCCGAGAGGTTGCCCTGCTCGCTGTTGTTGGCTACGAAGATATGCACTCCCTCCAGCAGGGTGCGGTCCTGGATGATGACGTCGGGCGACGAGGCAATTTCGAGCACGTCGCGGAAGCGCTGCGCCAGGAAGTAGGTCTCGAGATTGTACGACCAGCGCAGTATATCCTTGTAATAATCTTCAAGATAGGGGTTGTAGGTGACGGCCTCGTATTTCGGCGTCCATCCATAATGCTCGGCGAGCATACGCGTAAGGGTGGTCTTGCCGCAGCCTATGTTTCCGGCGATTCCTATATGCATATCGGTATTGCTTATCACACAAAAATAAGCAGTTTTTTCCAAGTAAAAAAACGGGCTCCCGATTTTTTTGTTATCTTTGGGATATGGAAATATACACCCTCGTGGTAAACCCTCTGGGAGAGAACACCCTCGTGGCCGAATGCGGCGGGGGCAAGTGCGTCGTAATCGACCCCGGCTTCTATTCCGGAGCCGAGCAGGACAAGGTGATGAACTGCATCTCGAGGCACGGTCTCGAGCCCGTGGCGGTACTGCTCACCCACACCCATGCCGACCATATCTTCGGAGTGGCCGAGACCCAGCGCCGCTTCGGTATTCCCGTTTACGTGGGAGAGGCCGACGCCCCCCGCCCCTGCGGAGACGACATGACCCGGTGGCTCGGGCTCAGGAGCGTCGATACTTCATTCACGCTCACCCCGGTGAGCGACGGAGACCTCATCCCGGCCGGAGAATGCAGCTTCCGCGTCATAGGCACCCCGGGGCACACTCCGGGCAGCGTATGCTACTACGAGGAGTCGCTGGGAGTGCTGTTCACGGGCGACACTCTCTTTGCCGGAGCCATAGGCAGGACCGACCTCCCCGGAGGAGACTACGACGCCGAAATCAAGTCGGTGATGGAGAAGCTGATGGCCCTGGATTCCGGCGTGGAGATACACCCGGGCCACGGTATTCCGAGCACCATAGGACACGAAAGGATGTGCAACCCATTCCTCGAACCCTTCAACGAAAAGGAAGAATATGACGGAAACGACTAAAATCCAGGCTGCCAGGCAGGAATACGCCGACTGGTGCTCCGCGATAGGCATAGATTCGCTCGAAAAGCTCGACGAAGTTCTGGCCGGAGGCGGGGCCGTCGACCTTATCAACCTCTGCGAGGCAAGGCAGGAGCGCAAATATGCAGGCGCCGCCGACGCGATTTACTGGCTTCGCCACAGGGCCAGGATAGTGATGATATCCGGGCCCAGCTCCAGCGGCAAGACCAGCAGCGCCCTGCGCATCGCGATGCAGTGCAAGGTGCTTGGAGCAAAGCCCAAGGTCATCGAGCTCGACAACTACTTCGTACCCAGGGAAAAGACCCCGCGCGACGAAAACGGCGAATATGACTTCGAGAGCCTCGGCGCCATGGACATAGAGAGCCTCAACTCCGACCTCTGCGCCCTGCTTGCAGGGAAGGAGGCCACTATCCCGAAATTCGATTTCAAGGCCGGACGCAGCACCCCGGGCGAAAAGATGCATCTCGAAGAGGGCGACATCCTCTTCATGGAGGGCATTCACGCCCTCAACCCGGCCCTCACCCCTTCGATAAACCGCAGGAATCTGTTCCGCATCTACATTTCAGCCCTGTCGGCGCTCCCGGGAGGCGAAAAGGTACACCACAGCACGACCGACAAGAGGCTCCTCAGGCGCATCGTCCGCGACAACCGCACCCGCGGCATAAGCCCGGAAGACAACATTCTCCGCTGGCCCTCGGTGCGCATCGGCGAGACCCGCAACATCTTCCCCTTCGAAGAGAACGCCGACCTCGTTTTCAACTCCTCCACCCTCTACGACATTCCGCTGCTCCGCTACTACGCCGAGCCTCTGCTCTACGGCATTGCTGAATCGTCGCCCGCCCACGCCAAGGCGCTCTCGCTGCTGGAATATATGTCGCACGTAAGAGCCCTGAAACCCAGCGAGATAGCCGTCATACCGCCAACTTCCATAATGCGGGAGTTCATAGGCGGGCAGACTCTTTAGAATGCTTTCGGCCTGATGAAGCACTCCGTACCATTCATTCTTCTGGCAGGCACGCGGACCGGAGAGAGTTCGCTCGTGATGCACACCCTGAGCCCGCTCTGGGGCAGGCGCAGCTTCATCACGGGCATATCCAGGAAGACGCCGTCCTCGTGCTTCCTTCCACTCTCGCTGCTGGAAGGGGAGGTGACCGAGAACCCCCGTTCGGAGCTCTGGCGCGCAGGCAATCTCAGCTGCCCCGAGCCGCTGGCCGGAATACGGAGCAACGTCCACAAGAACGCAATGACGATGTTCATGAGCGAGGTCCTTTTCAGGACGCTGCGCGAGGGCGACGGTGGCGACGGAAGGATGTACGAATGGTGCCGCCGCAGCATTCTCACCCTCGACGCGCTCGAAAGCAACTATGCCAACTACCACCTGCGCTTCCTGCTGGAGTACGCCGGCGAGCTGGGTTTCTCGCCAATGCCAGAAGACCTCGCCCCTTTTGCAGGGAACCAGTTCGCAGTACTCAGCGAGCTCCTTTCTTCAAGCCCGGCAAGGGCCATGCTCATCCCGATGAGCGGAGCGCAGCGCAGCGCGGCAGCTTCGGCCCTGCTCGACTACATTTGCCGTCACGCAGAAATGCACCCTGAAATACGCTCCCTGAAGGTACTGGGAGAGCTTTACAGATAGAGATGGACGGTGAATTCATAAAGATACGGGGCGCAAGGGCGCACAACCTCAGGAATGCCGACGCCGACATTCCGAGGGAGAAATTCACCGTCATCACCGGAGTGAGCGGCAGCGGCAAGAGTTCGCTCGCCTTCGACACCGTGTATGCCGAGGGGCAGCGCCGCTATATGAACACGCTCTCGCCCTACGCCAGGCACTTTATGGGCATACTCGAGAAGCCCGAGGTCGAGAGCATCGAAGGCCTGAGCCCCGTAATCGCGATAGAGCAGAAGACCACCAGCACCAACCCCCGCTCCACCGTAGGCACCATTACGGAAATATACGATTTCCTGCGCCTGCTTTACGCCAAGGCTTCCACCGCCTATTCGCCGGAGAGCGGCAAGGAAATGGTCCGCTATACCGACGCCCGCATCGTGGAACTCATACTCGACGAATACAAGGGGCGCAGATGCATACTCCTCGCCCCGCTGGTACGTGGGCGAAAGGGTCATTACCGCGAGCTTTTTGAGCAGTTGCGCCGCAAGGGCTACACTCAGGTGCGCATCGACTCCGAGATAGTCGAACTCGCCGAAACCGACGCCCTCGACCGCTACAAGAACCATTTCATCGAGCTCGTCGTTGACAAGCTCAAGCCCGGCGAGGGCGACGAGTCGCGGGTGCGCAGCTCCGTAGCCACCGCCCTGGGCCTCGGCAAGGGCAGCGTCGCCGTGCTCGACGCCGAAAGCGGAGAGCTCAGGCACTTCTCGAAGCACCTGGTCGACCCGGAAAGCGGGCTTTCGCTGCAGGAGCCGGCCCCGCACAGCTTCTCGTTCAATTCTCCTGAAGGATACTGCCCCGTGTGCAAGGGCCTCGGCACCGTGGCCGACATAAGCCCGGAAACTCTGATACCCGACCCCCGGCTTTCGATTGCCGAGGGAGGAATAGCGCCGCTCGGGCGTATGCGTGAAGGCAAGAAATTCGAAATCGTAAGGGCGATAGCGCGAAAGCACCGTTTCTCGCTCTACGACCCCATAGAAGAGCTGCCGCAGGAAGCGGTATCGCTGCTCATCAACGGCTCCGACGAGCTCTACCGCATAGGCGAAGGCAATCTTGCCGAAGCCGCCTCGTGGGACGGAGTTACCGGCAACGTCGAGGAGCGCGTCGTCTGCCCGGCCTGCAACGGAAGCAGGCTGAAGCCGGAAGCCTCTTACTTCCGCATCGACGGCAAAACCATTACCGAAGTGTCGGCGATGGAGATTTCCGACCTTGCGGCCTGGATTGCCGGGCTTGACGGTAAACTCGGCACACGCGGACGCACCGTGGCCCGCGACATAATACGCGAACTCACCGACAGGCTCGGCTTTCTCAACGGCGTAGGCCTCGAATACCTGTCGCTGGACCGCGCCACCGCATCTCTCTCGGGCGGAGAAAGCCAGCGCATCAGGCTGGCCACGCAGATAGGCTCCAGGCTCGTGGGCGTAACCTACATACTCGACGAGCCTTCAATAGGCCTTCACCAGCGCGACAACCGCAAGCTCATTTCTTCGCTCTGCAATCTGCGCGACGAGGGCAACACCGTCATCGTAGTTGAGCACGACCGCGAGACTATGGAGAGCGCCGACTGGCTGGTGGACGTAGGCCCGGGCGCAGGCGCACAGGGTGGTAAAGTCTGCTGGTGCGGCCCCGTATCGGAGCTTAGCTGTAAAGACGCACCGGGGTCTGTAACCCTCGATTACCTGCTGGGCGGGAAGACGATAGAAGTTCCCGCCGGAAGGCGGAGGGGAAGCGGGCGCACGCTCGCTCTGCGGGGAGCATCGGGCAATAATCTCAAAAACGTCGATATAGAGCTCCCGCTGGGATGCTTCATAGGCATAAGCGGAGTGTCGGGCAGCGGCAAGTCGAGCCTCATAAATGAAACCCTCGTACCCATACTGCGGAGCCGCCTGCACCAGGGCGGAGGCACGCCTCTCCCCTACTCCTCCATCGAGGGCGCAGAAAACATCGACAAGGTCATAGAAATAGACCAGGCCCCCATAGGGCGGTCGCCCAGGTCCAACCCGGCCACCTTCACGGGCGTGTTCGACGACATACGCAAGCTTTTTGAAGACACCCCCGACGCAAAGGTGCGGGGCTTCAAGTCGGGGCGCTTCTCCTTCAACGTGGCCGGAGGCCGCTGCGAGGAGTGCAAGGGCGCCGGCATCAAGGTGGTGGAGATGAACTTCCTGCCTTCGGTGAACGTGGTGTGCGACGCCTGCCGGGGCCGCCGCTACAAGGAGGATACGCTGGCCGTGCGCTACCGCGGAAAGAATATCAGCGACGTCCTCGAAATGCAGATTGACGAGGCCCTGGAGTTCTTCAAGGCTCATCCGAAAATAGCTCCCAAACTGAGGGCCCTCTCCGACGTGGGGCTCGGATACGTGAGGCTGGGGCAGTCGTCGGTAACGCTCTCGGGAGGCGAAAGCCAGCGTATGAAGCTGGCCGCCGAACTCTTCCGCAAGGCCACCGGCAACACCCTTTACCTTCTCGACGAGCCCACCACCGGCCTTCACTTCGAAGACATACGGAAGCTCCTCGACGTACTGCAGAAGCTTGTGGACCAGGGTAATACCGTACTTATTATAGAACACAACCCCGATATCCTCAAAAGCGTCGATTACCTCTTCGACCTCGGCCCCGAAGGAGGGCGCAGGGGCGGGCGCATAGTCGCGTGCGGCACTCCCGAAGATGTCGCAGCCAACCCCGATTCGGTCACGGGCCCCTACTTACGAGAAATCTTAAACCCATAATAATCAAACCAATATGAAAAAGACACTTTTTGCAGCCATTCTGTTTGCGGTAATCTGCTCCTGCAGCCCCAAACTCTACAATGTCACCACCGCCTACGACCAGGCGCACTTCGACGCCCTCCAGCAGGTCCTCGACACTCCCACCACCCCCAAGGGGACTCCCTACGAGTTCTACGAGGCCAGTGAAATCGGCCTGATAGGCAAAATGTTCTACGACACCCCCAACCCCTATCACCGCATCGACACCGTGAAGTACAAGGGAATGACCAAGGGCGAAAATCAGCAGGCCCGCTGCTCGTCCGGCCTCGCCGTGCTTTTCACCACCAACTCCAGCACCATCTCGGTAAAGACCGAATGGGGTCAGCTCTACACTTCCGTCTCCACCATGCCTATCGCATACCGCGGATACGACCTCTACATCCGCAACGCCAAGGGCGAGTGGCAGTGGGCCGGCAGCGGCGCCACCAAGCCCGAGAAGGGAGAAGACAACCTCGTGCTTATCAAGGACATGGCCCCCGGCGTGAAGGAGTGCCTCCTGTATCTTCCCAACTACTGCGAAATCCGCTCCTGCAAAATCGGCGTAGCCAAGGGCTCCACCCTCTCGGCCCTCGAGAGCCCCTTCCGCCACAAAGTGGTCTTCCACGGCTCCTCCTACACCCACGGCATCAGCACCAGCCGCCCTGCGATGAGCTATCCCATGCAGTTCATGCGCCACACCGGCATCCAGGTGCTCGGCTTCGGAATGAGCGGCAACTGCAAGATGCAGCCCTACTTCGCCGCAGTGCTCGAGAACGTAGAGGCCGACGCCTACGTGTTCGACGCCTTCTCCAACCCCGACTACAAGATGATAAAGGAACGCCTGCAGCCCTTCATCGACAGGCTCATAGCAGCTCACCCCGGCAAGCCCCTCATCTTCCAGCAGACCATCTACCGCGAGGCCCGCAACTTCTCTCTTACCTACGACGCCAAGGAGCAGGCCAAGCAGGATATGGCTTCAGCCCTGTTCAACGAGCTTCTGAAAGACCCCAAGTACAAGGACGTATACTTCATCCAGACCAACGCCTGCGAGAAGGGCAGCCACGAATACTCGGTTGACGGAGTGCATCCCGACGACCACGGCTACTACCTCTGGAGCAAGTCCATCGAGAAGCCCATCCTCGCCATCCTGGCAAAATACGGCCTGAAGTAATCAGGAAAGAACCAGAAGGGCCACTCCGGCCGCCATCATAATCATTGCGGCGGCCTTGGGACGAAGGTTCTTCTCTCCGAAAACGAGGGCACCCGCAACGAAGGTGACAAGTATTGAAGCCCGGCGCACGGTCGAAACTACCGACAGCAGTGCGCCGGGTTCTTTCAGTGCGTAAAAGTACAGGGCGTCCGCTACTGTTATCAGCAGGGCCGTGACCGGAAGGGCCCAGTCCCATCGGAACTTGACGGAGTCGCTCCCATTGCGGATATAAGTGAACAGCAGGCACAGGCCCAGTATCACCGATATGTAAAGGTTTGCCCAGCTCTGCACGAAAAGGGGATCGAGCGAACGCATTATATGCTTGTCGTAAAGGGCGCTGGCAACCCCCGTGGCAACCGACAGCGCCATGAGAGGCAAGCCCTTGCGCCTGTCACCGGCCGGCACTTCTGAACTTCCCTTCCCTCCTGCCAGAAAGATGGCAGTAAGGGCCAGAATCACCCCCGTCCACTGAAGGGCGGCGAGCCTTTCGGCGAAGATGACTATAGAAAAGAGCACCACGAACACGGGGCGGGAGCCCTTGATGGTGCTTACCGTGGTAATCGGGAGGTGCCTGAGCGCCGCGAGGCCCGAAATCCACGACGCGCTCACCAGGACTGCCTTGAACGCCAGTCTGAGATGGTCCTCCGGAGCTCCCGCCGAGAGGAAGGGCGAGAGCAGCAGCGTCGAGATTGCCGTCGAGGCAAGCAGTACGGGAAGTACGCCGTTCCTGCGAAGCGCGTACTTCTTCGCCACGTCATAAAGCCCGAGCAGGACGGCGGAAAGAACCGAAGCCCAAATCCACATCACTTCACTTCTATCCAGCTTCCGGGCACAAGGGCCGACATAGTGCCGTCGTACATGGCGCCGCAGCTCACGGCGGGCAGGTAGAAGCGGCCCGGGTATGCCGCAGTAAGCTTCACCGGCACATTAACAGATTTACCGGCGCCGAGCTTGAAGAAGCTGCAGACCCTGTCGTCGCGGAAGTCCTGATAATCAATGCCGTCAGGCAGCTCGTCGGAGTCGGAGCGCACGCGGGCGTTGCGAATCTGCCAACCGGAGGGGATACGGTAATCGAGAGCTATGTTCTCAACAGTCGAAGCACTGGTGTTGGTGACCGTTACCACGGCCTTGAAGAGCCTGCCTCTCGAAAGGGTGTCGGGCTTGACGTACGAGCCGCTGTCGGTGTAGTAGCGCACGGTCATCGACAGCTTGCCGGAAACCGCCTTTTCCGTACCGGCCTCGGGTATGCAGGTAACCGAAAACAGGGCATGGAGCTCGGAAGAACCGTTGTTCACTATTTCCAGGGCGCAGGAGGCCGGGTCTCCGGGCACGGGAATGTCGGTTGAAAGAACGCTCTTCCCCTTGCCTGCCAGCTTGCCGGAAGCCTTACCCGATACGTATGAGGCGTCTATCGCTCCTTTGGCCGCAGACGCGTACGAGCACACCGAATACAGGCACCAGGCCGTCGCCTGGGTGCTCATATACACGGATTTGTCGTTAAGCCTCGATGCTATGCCGGAAGCAAGCCTGAAGGCCTCCTCGCTGCGGCCTGCGGCCTGAAGGACCCTCAGGGCCACAGCCATATTGCGGTCGGCGCTGCCGAAAGTGCTGTATCTTGATTCGGGGTACTTAAGTGAAGACGCAAGCGAGAGGGCCACGTCCTTGCGTCCGTCGGCCGAGTATGCGGCGGCGAGCATCCAGGCGGCGCCTTCCGGCATCTCGCCTATATTCTCGCGAAGATGGTTCATAACTCCCCTCTGGGGCTTGCCTGCAAGCACGAGAGCATAAAGGCCCATTGCCCTTGCCGTGGCGTCGGACTTCTTGCCGGAGACCATGCGGGAGACATAGCTCACAAGCGAGTTCTTGAGGTCGGAGGGCACTGCGTAGCCTCTTGAGGCCGCCTCGCAGAGGTAGAACAGGGCATAGGCGCTGCCGAACTCAGAAATATCGCCGCCCGGCCAGTATGTGAGAGAACCGTCGTAATTGCGGAAATTCTGCAGGCGGCGGATTGCCGACTCCTCGATGCGCCTGATTCTTGTAAGGTCGTCGGCGCTGCATTCGGAGACTTTATCGACGTAGAGGTTCGCAAATGCGGTGGAAACTGTCTGCTCGAGGCAGCCGTAAGGATAATTGTTAAGGTAGCGCAGGCGCCCTTCAAGGTTGAACGAAGGGAAGGTGGAGACCTCCAGCCTTGCCTTTCCAGTGCCTGCAATACCGGCGGCGCCGGCGTTCAGAACGGCCTTTTCACCGGGCTTCACGAGGCTGCCCGCGTAAGAAGTATGCTCTGGATTGGGATACCCGACCTCGGTGCTCACACTGTGTACGGCCTTGTCGGAACGGCTAGATGCGCTTACCTCAAGAGTGGCCGGCCCGGCGGCTGAGGAAGCCTTTACCGTAAAGTATTCCACGCTCTGTCCGGCTTTCCCGAGCTTCACGCTGCGCTCCGAGGCGCCCTCGCAGGCAAGCGCACCTGTGGCTTTCACCTTGATTTTCACCTCGCCGACGCCGTCCTCCAGTGCCATCAGCGTAACGGGCAGCTGGAGAGTTTCGCCTGTCTTGAGCGAAGCGGGCACGGCGGCCTGAACCATCACGGGCTGGGTAACGTTCACGTTCACCGAAGCGCTGCCCTGCGAGTCGCCGGCCGTAGCCACGGCCATTACCCGGAGGGAACCAATGTACTGGGGAATGTCCACTACGTGGGAAGCCGTGCGCCCGGCCTTGAGGCTGAAGGGGCCGAGGCAGGCCACCACGGGCTTGAAGCGGCTCTCCCTGTTCTTGCCCACGATGTTCTCGGCCTCTTCGTCGCCGCCCACTGCAAAGAGCTGCTCTATGCGGCCGCCGTAGGCTCCTATCACATCGTCGTATTCGTCCCAGGTACGCACTTTAAGCGCCTCCCTGGCGTTGAATGCGTTCCACGGGTCGGGGGTCTTGTATCCGGTAATGCCGAGCAGGCCTTCATCTACAATGGCCAGCATATAGTTCATCGCCCTGCCTTTCTCTTCGCTCACTTTAACCGTCATCCTGCTCTGGGGCCGGACCTCGGAAGGAGCCTGGATTTTGGGGCTCAGCTGCTGCGCGGGGTTGGAAACCGACAGATTGCTTATTCCGTAAAGGCGCAGCGGAGCGTCGTTCAGACTGTTGGAATGGGGCTGAACGAGGGTTACGAAGACATAGGCGTTGGGCTGCATCGCTGCTGTCACCGGGATGCTTATGACGGTGGAGCCGGCGCTGCAGGGTACCCAGCGGGTATCGAGCAGGCGTCCGCCCTTCTCTATCGACACGAGGGCCCTGGAGCCTGCCGCCGAAGGGATGCTGAGGCGCGCCGTCTCGCCCACTTTGTACGACTCCCTGTCGAGCTTGAGGCTGAGCTTGGTGGCCGCGTCGGACGAGGCTTCGGGGTTCTGCGACTTGCCGTCGCACACTTCGCAGAGAAGCGTGGCGGCGTGACCGCCGCTGCGGTCGCTCACCCTTATGCAGTACAGTCCGTTGGGGGCGTCGGCCCAGTCGTAACTGAAGGATGCGCCGGAGCTGCCGGAATCCAGAGTTGCCTCATACACGCACTCGCGGCTCTTGCCGTTCATATACGAGGCCTTGGACGAGGCGGAGTTCCACCACCAGTTCCACTCCACGTGGCACACTTCAATGTTCAGCCCCTTCACTTCGACGGGTTTTCCGTCAGGTCCGAGGGTGACGATGTCGAACTTGTGCGGACGCTTTGCAATCAGGCATTCTTCATCCCACACGGTCTTGTCCATCTTTGTCTTGAGGCCTACATATGCCGGGAAGGGAGACATCATATATGAGGCTCCGCCGGTACTGTATTCCCCGGAGGGTTCGAAGGCCCGCAGGGAGAAATCCGCCTTGAGCAGGCCCGGTATAGACAAAGGATTGAGTTTCAGAGCAGTACCGATGAGGCAGCGGCCTTCGGAGTCGGTGCGCATATCGGGATAGCTGAAAGACTCGCCGTCGTATGAGCGGGTAACGTCGGTAAAACTGTAGGCGGAGTAGCCCTGGAAGGCGGTGCGGGCCGACGAGAGTTCGAGCTCGCCGTTCACCTTGAGGCCGGCTCCGGGGGCTCCGTACAGCCATTTCACGTCAACGGTACCGGAGCAGCTGCCGTCGGTCAGAAGGACGGAGCGGTCGAAACTGAGCTGTATGTCCATACGGTTGGGCCTTACCGTCTCGATGCGGACGCCCTTGCGGAAGCTCTGGCCTCCGAGCTTGAGATTCACCGTCCAGCGGCCCGTGGGAGCGTCGGTGTCGGTAACGAAGGGGAAATGGTAGATATTGCTGCCGTCGTTCCTGACGCTGAGGGTGCTCACCACCTGCTCGTCGGGATTGAGCAGTTCTGCAACTATCGGGTGCCCCGCCGGAAGGGGTTTGTCTTCGAAACGGGTTATGGCGGTGATGTGAAGGGTGTCGCCGGGGCGCCACACTCCGCGCTCGCCGAAAATGAAGGCCTTCACGCCGTCGGAAACTTCCTTGCCGGATACGTCGAAGCTGCTCGTGGAGAGGGCGAGGCCGGGCTTCATTGCAAGATAAGCGCAGCCGAGCCCCGACTGGGCCAGCAGGTAGCGGGCGCTCTCGTCAGCGGCGAAGGTGACCCGGCCCGAGGCGTCGCTGACGCCCTTGCCTATCTCCTGAAGGACCTCGTCGTAGAGCTTTATCTTCACGCCTGAGGCCGGGGCCCCGGTGAGAATGTTCGTGGCGAACACCTCGATGCGGTTGTCGGCAGCCTTGGCTATCAGCACGAGGTCACTCGCAAGCAGGAAGGTGTTGCGCTCGTCGTAGGTGCTGTAATCTCCGAATGAGTATTCGTAGTCATCGTCGGAATCGCCTTCTGCAAGGGCTCCGACGCCCTTTATTTCAACGTGGTAGATGGCTCCGGGCTCGGGTTTTATGAGCTCGTCGAGGCTGATACCGTAAGTGCGCAGGTTCTTGAGGTGGGGAGCGTCCTTACTGCCGAGAAGGAGGGTGGTGTCGGCTACCTCGCGCGAGACTTTCGAAAGCTCCCAGCGGGCCTCGTACGAGCCGTACTGCATGAACTGCAGGATATTGCTCGTATAGATTTTCCGGATGCGCACCTGTGCGGAGGCATAATTGGCGGAACTGAAGAGAAGGTCCATATTGCCGCTTGACGGGAGTATGCTCCCGCCGCTGAGGAGTTTGATGACTGGTTCAGCAGGCTCTTCGGCGGGTGCTGCAGTTCCTGAGGGCTCCATGGCGTATTCATCCGCATCCCCGGGGAGGACGGCGAGGGTTTCCGCTTCCAGGGTGTCCGCCGACGCTTCGGCATCGGCGTCAGTGCCGGAAGAAGTGCCGGAGTTGCGGCAGGAAAAGGCGAGCGCCGAGGCCAGCATCAGGGGAAGGACGATTCTTGTCAGTTTCATATAATAGTCTTACTTTTGTTTGCGATGTCCAAATGTAGGAAAATTATTCTGATAATTTGCCCCCTCGCGGCACTCTACCTTTTCTGCCTGCCCCGGCAGCTCTTCAGCCCCGCTTACAGCGCGGTGCTCTACGGCGGCGACGGGACGCTGATGGGTGCCCGCATCTCGGTGGACGGACAGTGGCGCTTCCCGCCGGCGGACGAAGTACCGGAGAAGTTCGAAAAATGCATTATATCCTACGAGGACAAGCGCTTCCGAAGGCACTTCGGAGTAGACCTGCTCGCGATAGGCAGAGCATTGAGACTCAACACATTGCATCACCGCACCGTAAGCGGTGCCAGTACCATAACGATGCAGGTGATACGCCTCAGCCGCCCCGACAGCCCGAGGAGCCTGCCCGAAAAAATCCGGGAGGCCGTACTCGCAACGAGGCTGGAACTGCGCTGCTCCAAGCGGGAAATCCTGCTCATGTACGCCTCCAACGCCCCCTTCGGCGGGAACGTGGTAGGCCTTGAAGCCGCTGCCTGGCGATATTTCGGACGGCCTGCCGAAGAGCTCTCCTGGGCGGAGAGCGCCACTCTCGCCGTGCTGCCCAACGCCCCCGCGATGATACACCCCGGGCGCAACCGCGACAAGCTGCGCTCCAAGCGCGACTTCCTACTGCAGAAGCTTCTGGACGAAGGGATAATAGACGAAACGGAGTACACCCTCGCAATTGAGGAGCCCCTGCCCGAAAAGCCCCTGCCGATGCCCGACCCGGCATACCACTTTCTGGAGAGGATGCGCGCCTCCCGGGGCGACGGGAAAATCGAAAGCAGCCTGGACCCCGCCCTGCAGCGGAGGGTAAACCAGATTGCGAAGGCCCGCTTCAGCGAGTTCCACGCCAACCTCGTAGATAATATGGGCATACTCGTACTCAAGGTAGATACGGGGGAAGTGCTTGCCTATTACGGAAATACGAGGGGACTTGCCCCCTCGCTCAGGGGCACCGACGTCGATATGATTCCCGCCCCGCGTTCGAGCGGAAGCACCCTGAAGCCGCTGCTCTACGCCGCTATGCTGCAGGGCGGGCAGATTCTGCCTACCACTCTTGTAAAAGACACGCCCTACAGGCACGAGAGCTTCTCGCCCCGAAACTATTCCCGCAACTACGAAGGAGCTGTACCGGCCGACGAAGTCATACAGCGCTCGCTGAACGTGCCCTGCGTGCGCATGCTGGAGCAGTACGGAGTGCAGGAATTCATCGACCTGCTGCATTCCGCCGGCTTCGGAGGCATCGACAGGGGTGCCGACCACTACGGGCTGTCGCTGATTCTGGGAGGAGCGGAGATTTCACTGGAAGAACTGACAGGGGCTTACCGCACTATGGCCGCCAAGCTCGCCGGGGCTGACGACGAATCCACCCGGAGGCTTGCCCTCGGAAAGGGTGCTGTCCGGCTCACATTCGAAGCCCTGTCGAAGGCCGGACGCCCGGAGGAGGAAGCCTCGTGGATGCGCTTCGGACCCGACCGCAGGATAGCCTGGAAGACAGGCACCAGCTGGGGCAACCGCGACGCCTGGTGCGTGGGCGTGAACAGGGGGTACGCCGTGGGAGTATGGGTCGGCAACAGCGACGGCGAGGGCCGCTCGGGGATGACGGGCGTGTCGTATGCAGCGCCGGTGATGTTCGAAGTTTTCTCTTCCCTTCCCCGCGCCGGCTGGTTCGAAATGCCGGAGGAAGAGCTCGTGCAACTGGCGGTATGCCGCAAAAGCGGGCTCCCTGCAGGCCCCTGCTGCCCTGAAACCGATACCCTGTGGGTGCCTGACATTGAGCGCAGGCCCGACGAATGCCGCTACCACCGCACCGTACACCTCAGCCCCGACGGACGCTGGCAGGTCAACAGTTCCTGCTGTCCGGAAGGAGAGATGCTGGAAGAAGTCCGCTTCGTACTGCCTCCGGCGATGGAATGGTACTACTCGCAGGTTCACGCCGACTACCGCCCCCTGCCCCCGAGGCACCCGGACTTCGAGGCGGGCACCGACACTCGCAACACCATTGAAATCATATACCCTCTCCACAATACCACCGTGGTGCTCACAAGGGCCCTGGACGGCTCGCAGCAGGGATTCGTGGCACGGGCGGCCTGCGCCGACCCGGAGGCCGAACTGTGGTGGCACCTCGACGGACATTACGCCGGAAGCACCCGCAACCCGCACGACTTCAAGCTGAGTCCCGCCCCCGGCCGTCACACGCTCACCGTCACCGCACCCGACGGCTCGGAGAGACGCATACGCTTTACCGTGAAATAGGAAACTGTTTTGAGAAAGTTTCTGATTATATTTGCAGTTGTATGAACAAGTTTATGGAAACCGCCATCCGCGAAGCGCGCGAAGGCATCGAGAACCGCCACGGAGGCCCCTTCGGGACGGTGATAGTTAAAGACGGAGAGATAGTCGGCCGCGGGCACAACCGCGTACTGGCCGACAATGACGCCACCTGCCACGGCGAGGTGGCCGCCATCCGCGACGCCGGCCGCAGGCTGGGAACATTCGACCTCTCGGGCTGCGAGCTCTACACCACGGGCGAGCCCTGCCACATGTGCCTCTGCGCCTGCATGTGGGCAAATATCAGCAAGATATACTACGGCTGCAACATTGAAGACAACGGCCGCATAGGCTTCCGCGACGACAAGTTCGACAGAATCTTCGGCGGACGCGACAAGCTCGAAGGCTATATGGAAGAGCTTGACCGCAAAGACTGCCTCAGGCTTTTCGACGACTACCTCGCCTTGAACCCGCAGAAGTACTGACGGCGGGCGCCTCGCTCTCGATAAGCTCGTAGTCGAGCAGGCGCTGCTCGAGGTTGGCGCTCTTGACCTTTATCCGCACGCGGTCGCCAAGGCGGTAAACACGCCCCGAGCGCCTTCCGCGCACAAGATAGCGGCCTTCGTCAAAATCATAGAAGTCGGAGCGGATTTCACGCAGGGGCACCATGCCCTCGATGAACATATCGTCTATCTCGACATAGATTCCCCATTCGGTAAGGCCGGAAACGGCGCCGTCGAACTCCATCCCCACCTTGTCCTGCATAAACTCCACCAGCTTGTATTTCACGCTGGTACGCTCGGCGTCGGCTGCCACCGCCTCGCGCTCGGAGGCGTGTACGCACTCCTTCTCGAACTTATCCTTCGGGCGCGACTCCCCGCCGGCAAGATATGCCGAGAGAAGACGGTGTACCATAAGGTCGGGATAACGGCGTATGGGAGAGGTAAAATGCGTATAGAACCGGAAGGCAAGGCCGTAATGGCCTATGTTGTCGGTGCTGTAAACTGCCTTTGCCATGGCCCTGAGGGCAATGTTCTCGAAAGCTTCGAACTCGGGCTTGCCCTTTGCCGACGAAAGAAGGTCGCGGAGCGCCGCCGCGGCGCCGCTGCCGTCGCTGGCTTCGGCCATACGGTAGCCGAAGTGCGAGGCAAAGCCGCGCAGGCCGGAGAGTTTCTCGTAATTCGGCTCTCCGTGCACGCGGTAAACGAAGGTCTTTGCATTTTTTGCCGCCACTCCGTTCATCTTGCCTCCGGTAGCTACGAACTCTGCCACGCTGCGGTTGGCAAGGAGCATGAATTCCTCTATCAGGTTGTTCGACTCGGCGGCCATCTTGCGGTAAACACGCACGGGCTTGCCCTTGTCGTCAACCTCGACCTTCATCTCGGGCCTGTCGAAATTGATGGCGCCCGCCTTGAAACGGGCCTCGCGGAGTATCTGCGCAAGGCGGTTGAGCACCAGCAGGGCTTCCTGCAGAGGGGTACGCTCTTCCGGAACGGGAGGATTGTCAAGCACCTCCTGGGCCTGGGCATAATCCATACGGCGGTCGGAGCGGATGACCGTGCGCCCTATCCAGCGCGACTTTACAGCGCCCTTGGGGCCCATTATGAAAACTGCCGAGAAAGTAAGCTTGTCTTCGCCCTCGCGAAGCGAGCAGAGCTTGTTGCACAGCTTCTCGGGGAGCATAGGCACGGTGCGGTCGACAAGATAGACCGAGGTTCCGCGCTCGCGCGCTTCATCATCCACGGGCGTGCCGGGACGCACGTAATACGATACGTCGGCGATGTGTACGCCCACCTCGAAGTTGCCGTCGGGGAGCTTGCGGAACGAAAGCGCGTCATCGAAATCCTTGGCGTCGGAAGGGTCTATGGTAAAGGTAAGGACATCGCGGAAATCCTTGCGCCCCTTCAGGTCTTCATCGGTAATCGTATCGGGAATGCGGTCGGCGGCATTTTCCACCTCGGGCGCAAACTTGTAGGGAAGATTGAATTCCGAAAGGATGGCGTGCATCTCGGTGTCGTTGTCGCCGGGAACGCCCAGCACGTCGACAAGATGCCCGCTTGGGCCGTGTTCTCCCCTGCCCCAGCCGTCCACAACGGCGGCCACCTTCATTCCGGCGGCTGCTCCCAGGCTCCTGGCCTGCTCGGCATCCACCTTTATGTCGTAAGGCATGGTCTTGCTCTGCATAAGCACCCAGGCCTGGGCGCCTACATAGTGCATATAACCCACGAAAGGAGCCTTGGACCGCCGGATTATCTCCACCACTTCACCCTCGGCGCGCGAACCGGCCCTCGAAGGGCGGGTGAG
>JAFSVP010000172.1 GCA_017444905.1 Bacteroidales bacterium | reverse complement strand
TCAATGTTAACAAAGTTGTTTCATCGACTGATTGTTAGATATGTTTTGTATATGATGAATATGCCTTACAAGCATAGGGTCGGCGGTTCGAATCCGTCTGCTCCCACAAGGTTGAAAACCATTGATTCCGGGGCGATAGTCTATACTATCGCTCCTTTTTTTGTAAAACAACGAATCATTCTTGTCCCTCGGGAGTGCAGGGGGATAATAGCAACGGAGGCTCCGCTTCCGGAGCCTCCTGCGCGAGCAGGATAAGGGAGTCGAACCCTCCTCCTTGGCTTGGGAAGCCAATGCACTACCGATGTGCTAATCCTGCTTATGGATTGCAAAGGTATGCAAAAAAGAACTCAAAAACAACCGAAATTGAGTATATTTGTCCCGAAAGCCGTAAGATGCAGCCAATTGGAGAAATATCCGGCAACAGCAGGAGGATAGTGAAGAACACCTTCCTCCTGTATGTGCGTATGCTCGTGATGATGGTGGTGGGGCTCTTTACCTACCGCATCATACTGCGCTCGCTCGGCATTACCGATTATGGCGTGTATGCGGCCGTAGCTGGCGTAATCACGATGTTCATGCTCGTGATGAACACCGTAGCCTCGGCCATCACGCGCTTCATTACGGTCGGCCTCGGGCAGGGCGACATCCAGCGGCTGCGGGCGGTATTCTGCACCAGCGTAGCCATAATGGCCGGCTTCTGCCTGATACTCACTGTACTTACCGCCACCGCCGGCAGCTGGTACCTGCATACGAGGATGGTAATCCCCCCCGGGCGGATGCAAGCTGCGGAAGCCGTTCTCTATACGTCCCTCCTGTGCCTGGTCGTGAACCTCCTCACGCTCCCGTGCACGGCGGTAATAAACGCCCACGAGCATATGGGGGCCTATGCCTGGCTCTCGATACTCGAAGCTGTTATGAAGCTTGTCGTGGCCGCCTGCGTGTGGTTTTCATCCTCCGACAGGCTGGTGCTCTACGCCTGGCTTCTGGTAGCCGCAGCCGGCCTTTCGAGGGGCGCTTACGCCCTGTATGCGCACCTTAGATATGAAGAGTGCCGGGGGAGAGTGAAGATAGAGCTTCCGCTCGTAAAGGAGATAGGCTCCTTTGCCGGATGGAATTTCCTCGGGTCGGGAGCGTATATGCTTAATACGCAGGGAGTAAACCAGCTTGTCAATATCTTCTTCGGAGTCCGTATGAACGCGGCCCGCGGAATCGCCGACAAGGTTGAGCAGGTGGTGAGGCAGTTCGCCACGAACATTGCTCTCGCCCTTAATCCACAGCTCACGAAATCCTATGCTGCAGGTGACAGGAATTATGCCTTCGAACTCGTGTGCAAAGGCTCGAAGTACTATTTCTGGGTGCTGTGGGTGATGGCCCTGCCCTTCCTTACCGATGCCGAAGGAATACTCCGGCTGTGGATAGGTGGTGACATTCCCCCGGAGGCGGCACTGTTCACGCGGCTTGCCCTGCTTTGCTTCCTTGTGGATTTTACTCCCGGAACCCTGAACATACTCGAACAGGCGCACGGGAAGATACGCAGATACTACCTGATTACCAGCGGAGTAGCGCTTACTTGCTTCATTATCGCCTATGCCGCTTTCAAGCTCGGGGCTCCGGCCTGGGCCGGCTATGCGGCTTATCTGCTCGTTTACCTCTTCAAGGCTGCCGCGATGCTGATGGTGGCCCGCTCCGATACCGGATTCCCGGTTGGAAAGTACCTCCGTACAGCCGTTCTGCCAATGCTGGCGGCAGTGCTTCCCCCGGTGCTGCTGCTAGTCCCGGTCTGCCTCTGGGTGCCCGCCGAGTGGTGGCGCTTCCTGCTTTCGGCGGCGGTAGGGTGCGCCGGCGCCGCTGCCGGGGCCTGGCTTTTCGGCCTTACCGGGGGCGAGAAGGCCTTCCTCAAATCTAAAATCCCGTTCCTGCGATGATTCAGTACAGCTTCATACTTCCCTGGCATAAGGATGACGCCCTCTTCAGACGTGCGGTGGCTTCCGTCCCCGTGCGGGATGACGTGGAGCTTCTGACAGTCGAGGACAAGGAGCGGAAGGGCGCCGGTCACGCAAGGAACGAAGCACTCGCGAAAGTCCGCGGCAAGTGGCTGATTTTCATTGATTCGGATGATTACTTCGTAGCGGATGTGCTGGAGCTTCTTGACCGTCACCGCGACGGCGAAGCGGATATCGTTTACTTCAACCAGAGGGCTGAAATGGTGTGTACCGGAGCGCCGAGCTCCCGAGTGGACGACAAGACAAGGCTCCTTGCGGCGTATTCCGGCCACCAGGAGCAGCTTGATTTCTACTGCCGTTACTGCTATCCGGAGCCGGTGGGGAAAATGGTGAGGCGCGAGCTGGTGGAGCGCTGGAACATACGTTTCGACGAGACTTCCTGCGCCAACGATTATATGTTCTCGGTCCTTTGCGGGCTGAGGGCCGAAAGCGTGGCCTTCGACCCGGCGGTGCTGTATGTCCTTACCGAGCGGGAGGGGAGCGTGAGCCACGATTATTTCGAGAGCCCCGTGAAGGTTGAAGACCGCCTGTGGGTGTACCTCCGCGTGCAGAAGCTCTTCGCTGCCAACGGAATACGCCTGTATCCCTTCAGCGGAATGTGGATGATGTGCAGAAAGGCCGGCCCCGGGGCAAGGGCGATTGCGGAAGAGTTCCGCCGCCGGGAATCCCTTTCCAGGGTGTATATTCTATGGGGATGCGCCTGCCGAATCATACGCAAGCGCCTTCGCATAGGCGTACCTTTCAATGCGTAGATTTTCCCTCTTCCGTGTAAAACCTTATTAGTCTTTCGATTGCGCGGCGGCAAACCGGGCAGAAGCCGGGGGCTCCGTTGGTATGCATACGGCAGTCGGGGCAGGCCCGCCACACGCCCTTGCTCTTGTATCCTCCGCCTTCGAGCACGCTCACGCCGTCTTTGCCGAGCATATCCTCCCATTTGCTCTTGAAATCCACGAAGGTGGTGATATTCTGCTCCCAGGGCTCGCAGCAGGGAGGGTAGTAGTCTGAGAACTGGTCGTCGTAGTAATATTCATCGGCAAGGCCTGCGAAACTGTGTCCGAACTCGTGTACCACCACCGGTTTGAAGAGCTTGTGGCGGGCTGTCGTGAGGGTGTAGGAATTGAAGATGCCGCCTCCGCCGTAAACGTCTGTGTTGGCGAGAATTATAATATGCTCATAGGGTATTCCGGCAAGCGCGTCGTGAAGGTCCCTGAGGTGCAGTGTGGTGAGGTAGCGCTCGGTGTAGAAGGTGTCGAAGCCCGAGTGGAAGGGAGTCTCTTTCCATATCCCATCGCGGGGTACGCTTACGCCGCTTTCGCTCACGGGGGGCTCCACCGCCCTGAAGTTGAACTTGTTCTTCATCTCCCTGAAGGGGCTGTGCGAGAGGATGGCGTCCACGGCCTCGCGTGCGTGCCTGAGGAAGAGCTCCGATTCCGCGGGGGCGTAGCCTTCGGCAACTATTACCACGTCGATGCATTCTTCCACGCTGCCTCCGGTGCGCAGCTCAGTCACCCTGGCCTTGCTTTTGGCGACGGGCCTTATGAGGATGTCGGAGGGAGATACGGGGTGGGTGAGTGACGCGCTTACGCGGCCCCGCGAATCGAAGACTTCCACCGTGACTGAGGCGTCTTCTTCCGGCATCGGCAGGAGGAAGACGTTCTCGAATGCGCGCCGCACCCGGGTGGCCTCTTCGGTATTCTGCCATTCCTGGAAGAGGGTGCTGAACGAATTGCGGTACAGTACTTTACCGTCGGAGGCCCTGCGCAGGGTAATCTGCCCGTTGCCCTTCAGGGCGAGGCTGTCCATATTGACTCTGCGGCCTGCCCAACCGTCTATGCTGCGGAGCTCCGCCACCGCTATTCCGGCCTCGCTGCCGGTGCCTGAAAAAATGTAATCCACCCTCAGCGTCCGGGTGGGAGCCGCTGCGGCAAGGAGCGCCGCGGCAAGGAGGATAATCGTCTTCATGTGCGCAAAATTACGAAGAAGTTTTTGCAGGCAAAAATTCTATTTTTGAATAATGCGGAAAACGCATTATCTTTGTATGCTTATAGACAAATTTGTATGAAATACTTTAAAAGCATCGTCCTTGCATTGGCCGCGGCCCTCTGCTGCGCCTGCGCCGCACAGAAGAACGTGGTGTATATGCAGGATTCAGCCGAGAGCGAAGTGAGCGTTGAAGTGGCTCCCGACCCCGTCAGGATAGTGCCGGGCGACAAGCTCGTCATCATCGTCAATACCCAGAACATCCACTTGATGAACCAGTTCAACCTCCCGTATGTCACCCGCTATCTTGGCGCTACGTCCGACGACGTCAATACCACCAGCCAGGGTGCGGTTTGTTACGTGGTCGACAACGGAGGCTGCATCGACTTCCCGGTGCTGGGGCAGATTCAGGTCGGCGGGCTCACCCGCGACGAGCTGGCCTCCAGGATACGCACCGAGCTGCGTTCGCAGGACCTCGTCCGAGACCCGGTGGTGACGGTGCATTTCATGAACGCTTGCGTATCGGTGCTCGGCGAGGTGGTGCGCCCGGGGCGCTACAGCCTTAACCGCGACACTATGACCCTGCTCGACGCCATCGCCCTTGCCGGCGACCTCACGATTAACGGCCGCCGCGACAACGTGCGCGTAATCCGCACCGAGAACGGAATACAGAAAACCTATCTCGTGGACCTTCGCGACACCCGCAGCCTCAGCACCTCACCTGTCTATTACGTCGACCAGAACGACATTATCTACGTGGAACCCAACCTGATGCGCACCCGCCAGTCGACTGTGAACGGCAATACCTTCACCAGCACCTCGTTCTGGATTTCGGTAGCATCGCTGACGGTTACCATCATGTCGTCGTTGTATCTTATTTTCCTTACCAAGAAATAATCAGCCAAGCATTATGGCAGACAATCAGAATGCCCGCAGCGGCGAGCGTTTCAATCTCAAGGACTTCTTCTTCACCGTCCTCTCGAAGTGGTACTGGCTGGCCCTTTCGGTGGTCCTGTGCCTCGGAGCGGCGATATTCTACATCGCCCGCACCCCGAAAATCTACACCCGCTATGCCGTCGTCCTCATAAAGGAGACGGCCATCCGCCGCGGTACCAGCGAGCTCGAGACTATGCTCACGATGGGCGGAATGTCGCAGCAGAATTCCAAACTCCCCAACGAAATCATAGCCATCCAGTCGCCCGACCTTATGAAGGAGGTTGTGCAGAGGCTGGGGCTCGATTATGACTACAGCGTATCGGGGCGCACCCGCCGCTATGTGCTTTACGGGTCGAACCTTCCCGTAAAGGCGCGCCTGCTCGAGGCGGAAGGTGCAGCTTCTTTCGACGTCGCCCCCGTTTCCGACAATGCCTTCAAGGTGTCGATGGAGCGCCCTGAATCACGCGAGCTGCTCTCATACGCAGGCT
>JAFSVP010000171.1 GCA_017444905.1 Bacteroidales bacterium | reverse complement strand
CGACCAGTACAAGAACTGGTGCTTCGTGCTTGCATTTACAAGTATCGGCCTTGATACCAACTTCAAGGAGATTGCACGGCAGATGCAGGGCGGAAAGGTCCTCTGGCTGTACATAGTCGGCCAGATCTTCAATATCGCACGGACTTGCTTTGCAGTGTGGTTCCTGCTCAGCGGAGTAGTCTTCGACGTGCCCGTACTCGATTTGTTTAAGTAGTGACGCCCAAAGGAAAACGGATTTGCAGAACAGCCACGGCAGTGGTTGCCGTGGCTGTCCTGGCCGTTGCCGTCGTCATAATGATTCGTGGTGCCGGCCTTTCGGAGGAGTATGATTTCGGTGCCGGAGCCTATTATTACGCCGATATTCCCGATTTCGAAAAGCACGTAGGCGGCTCCCCGAACCCTACTTCCATCCCGTATTTCGTTTACGTCCTGCTCTTCCTCGGCTGGGGCGCCCTGATGTTCGCCCTCTGGAAGTGGATTGACAGGAAATTTTAGAAGCTGAATTTGTAGCCGAGTCCGAGGCTGACGTTGAGGGAGCGGTCCCAGGTGAGGGACTTGAGTTTGGTACCCTTGGCGTTGGTGTCTATATTTTTGTCGTAGTTGTAGTCGGTAAGGACGAAAAAGTCCAGGGCGTGATGTTTCGAGAGTTTCAATTCGGCTCCGAGAGACCCGCGTAAGCGGTTGACATAGGCGTCGTTGTAACCGCCGAAGGAGTAGTCGGCGTATGCGAGGCTGGCGGTGCTCCAGGTGGCTATGACGGAAGGGTCGTTGAAAACGTTGCGAAGCTCTGCATAAATATACGGAGTCACGCTGCCAAAACCCTTGTAGGCGACCTTCAGACGGCTTTTCAGCGCAAGCGAATTGGGGCAGCTCTGGAAGGCGTTGCTGACGTCGCGGTGCGTAAGCTGCAGGCGTTCCTTGAGCGAGAATTGCCAGTCGCCCGCCCTCAGGCTGGCGGAGCCGTCGAGGTAAACCCTGTGCCGGGGCTTCCAGGTGCCCTCGGAGTTGCGCTTTTCGATAAACTGATAGCCTGCTCCGAGTTTGAAATAGGGATTGATTTTCCAGCTGACTCCGGCTCCGGCCTGATACCTGCCGAAGGTAGAGAAACTGTCGCTCATACGGCCTTCACCTTCAATGAAAACGTGCACGCCCTTTACAATTTTCTTGTCAAGCGTAAGGCTGACGCGCCCGCCGAAGTCGTTTTCCAGGGTATTTGCCGTACCCTGGGCGCGAGTTGTCCCGAAGCAGGCCGGCAGGAGTGCCAGAATCAGCAGTAATCTGTTGCGTATCATAGCTTTATCCTACAAAATCCTTTGCCTTGGTCAGGCTGTCTATGCTTCCTGAATTGCCTGCCTCCGGCGTATAGTAAACCTTGATGAAGGCGGCGTCTTTAAGAAAATCGATATGCCCCACTTCCACGCCCTGCACCTTCAGGCCGGTGCGCTTTTCAAGGTCGGCGACGAGTTCCTCCCTGCGCTCGGGGACAATCAGTTCGATGCGGTCGTAGAGAATCAGCTTCGCCGACGTTGACTTGAGCATCTTTCCGCCTTCCAGCACCCATACGAGGGCGATGACCAGGGCATTTGTAAGGACCATAATGCCCACCGTCCCTGCCGAAAGTTCATAGTGGGGACTCACCGACGCCGCTCCGGCGAGCCTGTACACAGGTGCAAGGCCGTTGACGGCGGCCAGGGCGATGATTACGAAGAGATAGGTCATCTCTCGGATGGGCACCGTTTCCGTACGGTAGCGGATTACTCCGAAGATGGCGAAGAGGCCCAGGGTAAGGCCTACGCCCACCTCCACGTTGCCCATAATGTACAGG
>JAFSVP010000170.1 GCA_017444905.1 Bacteroidales bacterium | reverse complement strand
CTTGTCAACGTCGGCTCTCAGGGCCACTTCGGCCATAACCTTGTTGTAAGGCTGGTCGGGGTCGGCGAAGAAAGGAATCTTCTGGCCGGATACGAGGGTATTGTTCAGGTCGATGCCTGCTATGCCCGTGGGTATGAGCTCGCTGGGCTGGCGGCGCTTGTAGGGGTTCACCGAGGGGCCGCCGGTCTCGCGGAGTTCGCCTTCGATTTCAGGGCCGCCGTCGATAGGGCGCCCGTAGGCGTCGAAGAAGCGTCCTGCAAGCTGGTCGCTCACCTTCAGGGTGGGAGGAGCGCCGAAGAATGATACTTCCGCGTTGGAGGGAACGCCCTCGGTGCCGGAGAAGACCTGGAGAGTCACGCGGTCGCCCCTTGTCTTCACCACCTGCGCGAGCTTGCCGCCGACGGTGGCCAGCTCATCGTTCGCTACGCCGGGAGCGTCGAGCGACACCGTAGCCTTGGTAATGGCCTGGAGCTTCGTGTAAGTGCGTCTGTATGCTTTATTTGCCATTGTCGGAGAGCATTTTGTAAAGCGCCGAGCTGTATTTCTCGAAGTCTTCGGAGCCGAAAACGGAGTAGTTCATCTGACGCAATATGTTTATCATTTCCTTGAAGAAGGTTCGGCACTTCTCGTAGTCGTCGAATCCGAAGTCGCGCCTGCATATACCAATCAGGAGGTCAAGCATATAGCGCTGCCTGTCCATAGGGCACACGGCGTCCACGGGGTCGAAGGCGTCCTGCTGAAGGAAGGCGAAGTCAATCAGCTCGCTCTTCCAGAAAGCCTCGTGGTAGCTCATAGGCACGCCGTCGTCGCCGAGGATGTTGATTTGCTCGGCCATCTCCTTGCCGCGCCTTACTATGTTGCGGGCCTCCAGCACCTTGTCCACCCATCCGGGCTCGACGCTGCTTTCCAGCGATTCGCAGATTTCAGGATACTCAAGGTATTTGGAGTAGGATTCCACCGGGTTCACTGCCGGGTAGCGCTTCTGGTCGGCACGGGCCTGTTCGAGGGCGTAGAAGCAGCGGGCAGCCTTCTTGGTGCTCTCGGTAACGGGCTCCTTGAGGTTGCCGCCGGCGGGGGAGACCGTGCCTATGAAGGTGACGGAACCCTTCTCGCCGTTGTTCAGGATGACGCGCCCCGCACGGGCGTAGAAGTTGGATATGATGGCTGAAAGGTCCACGGGGAAGGCATCCTGCCCTGGCAGTTCCTCCATACGGTTCGACATCTCCCTGAGCGCCTGGGCCCAGCGGGAAGTGGAGTCGGCAAGCAGCAGGCACCTCAGGCCCATGGCCCTGTAGTACTCGCAGATGGTCATTGCCGTATAGACCGAGGCCTCGCGGGCGGCGACGGGCATATTGGAGGTATTGCAGATGATTACCGTACGCTCGATGAGCTTGCGGCCGGTGTGGGGGTCGATGAGTTCGGGGTATTCGGTGAAGATTTCCACCACCTCGTTGGCCCTCTCGCCGCAGGCCGCCATGACAACCACGTCGGCCTCGCCCTGCTTGGCGATGGCGTGCTGGAGTACGGTCTTGCCGCAGCCGAAAGGCCCGGGGATGACGCCCGTACCGCCCTCGGCTATGGGATTGAAGGTATCTATCACGCGCACTCCTGTCTCCATTATGCGGTCGGGGCGGGGTTTCTCGCGGTAGCTGCGGACTGCAAGTTTCACGGGCCATTTCTGGCACATCGTGACCTTGCGCTCCGTGCCGTCGGGAGCCGAGAGCACCGCTATCACCTTGTCGATGTTGTAACTGCCTGCGGGGGCGAGCTCCTTTATTCGGTACTCTCCGCTGAAACTGAAGGGGACCCTAATCTGGTGTGGGAGCCAGCCTTCAGTCACCTCGCCGAGCCAGTCAGCCGCACGCACCGTCTGCCCGGGGCGGGCAAGGGGCCTGAAATCCCAGAGCTTCTCGTGCGAGAGGGGGTCGGTATATTCGCCGCGTTTGAGGAAAACGCCCTGCATCGTGGTAAGGTCGTTCTGGAGGCCGTCGTATATGCCTTCAAGGAGTCCGGGGCCCAGGCTCACCTCCAGCATCCTTCCGAGGAAGGTCACGCTGTCGCCGCATCGCAGCCCGCGCGTGCTCTCGAACACCTGAACCGAAGCGAGGTCGCCCGTCAGCTTGATAACTTCGGCGAGCAGCTTGGTGCCTCCCAGGTCGATGTGGCAGAGTTCGTTTTCACCTACGGGTCCGTCAACCCTGACAGTTACAAGGTTGGATACGATTCCCGTTACTGTTCCGCTTGTTGCCATATATATTACAAAGTATGTTCTTTCTTGTCTGAGGGGCGCATCCCGTCGAGAAGGGCGCGGCACATTGCGCGGCCCGTTTCAGGGTCGAGGGCGGCCCAGCGTGACGCGGTCCTGAGCCTCACGAGGAAGGAAAGAATCACGTCGAGGGTGAATAGGCTGGAACGTACAAGTTCTTCAGCCTTTGCGTTCATGAGGGTGTCGAGTCCGCGTTCCCTTTCAAGTATGCCGTCAAGGGCAAGCACGGCTTCGATTTCTTCGCCGCCTTCTGTAAGGGCGGCGGGGTAGGGGTCGGGCACGGTGTCGGTACCCGCAGGCCTGCCGAGCTCGCGGTTGAGAAACTCGGTCTTGAGGTTGCGCATCAGCAGGTCGTAATGGAAATAGTCGCGTATGAAGCGGCTCGGCGACGAGGCCGCTCTGCCGTAGAATGCTGCGTCGGTGCCTTCGGGCCTGAAGGCTTCGGAGAGAAGGTCGACGACGCGCCTGTCGGAATCCGAAAGCAGACTCCTCACTTCTTCAGTCACATTATCGCCGCCTCCCTTTAGAACGGCGTCTTCCGCACGCTCGGGAAGGGAGGCGATAATGTATTCGTAATTGTCAAGGAGACTATTCACCGAACAGCAGTTTACGGGTAGCGGGCCTCAGGAGCGCGGCGAACATTTCGTCGAAAGCCTTGTCGGAGAAGCTGATGTAGTAGCTCCTGTCGGCGGGGGCGATGGTGAATCCCCCTTCAATCCGGCCGGAGAACTCTACGCCCGCAGGCGCTCCGAGTATGGATGAAAGCTCTCCGTGCACCCAGGGCTCGAGAGAAGCCTTGAGCGACTCGGGCAGCACGAGGAAGATGTCGGGGCCCTCGGATACCGAGAAGCGAGCCGCGACCTCGGCGACAACCTTCTTGAGGAATTCGGGGTCGCGCACGAAGCTGCGGTCGCCCTCCTTCATGATTACCAGGCCTTCGACATCTTTTTTGAGCGTCTGGATTACCTGGGTGGCCGCCATCCTGACGTCGGCCTCGGTTTTCTCGCGAAGGGCCGCGGCGTCTTTGCCCGCCCTGGCAACTATTGCCTCTGCCTCGGCCTTTGCTGCTTCGATGATTGACGCGGCCTCGGCGCGGGCCGCTTCGAGGACGCGTTCGCCCTCGGCGCGGCCCTTTGCGAGACCTTCGTTG
>JAFSVP010000169.1 GCA_017444905.1 Bacteroidales bacterium | reverse complement strand
GCTCTGGAAGTGTGAAAACGATCCTTAACTTATTGATTATCAATTAGTTAAGACAATAATTTCACTTACCGATGCAAAAATTCTTAAAGATATTCCCGAGAATTTCATCGGTGGAGACGGTGCCGACGATGGTGCCGAGGTAGTCGATTGCGGCACGGAGGTCTTCTGCCAGTAGGTCGGTGGGGATGCCAAAACCACTGCCAAAACCACTGCCAAAACCACTGCCAAAACCACTGCCAAAACCATTGCCAAAACCACTGCCAAAACCATTGCCAAAACCACTGCTAAAGCCACTGCTGTAACCATTGTCACTGCCACCTGAACTGCCACCGTCACAGCCATCGTCACGGCCACCGTCAGATCCGCTCTTGCGACCACCGTCGCGGTCCCTGCCACTATCATCTCCGCCCAAGCCGGCCAGTACGGCGGAGAGGGCTGAGGCGGCGGCGCGGAGGGCGGCGGCGTGACGGGCATTCGTGACTAAAATACCCTCGGAAGAGCGCTCTCCGACCAGCTTTACAAGGGCAGAACGGAGCTTTTCGAGCCCGGAACCCTGTTTTGCCGATATTTCCAAGACGTCAATGGCAATACCTTTATTATCAATATGAGAAACAATATTGTTTAATATGTTAACATTTTTGTTAACCCCTGAAATATCGCTTTTGTTGGCTAAAATCAGCAGTTTCTGGCTCCCGAAATCCACTTTTCCGGCTATCGTCTTCACCGCCTCCTCAATCTCTTCCGGGCTTCCCGAAATATCCACCACTCCCAGCACTATTTCTGCCTCCGAGACCTTGCGGAAACTGCGCTCGATACCCAGCTTTTCCACCTCGTCTTCCGACTCCCGTATGCCGGCCGTATCGATGAACCTGAACAGAATCCCGCCCGTCGTCACCGTCTCTTCAACCGTGTCTCTCGTGGTCCCGGGCATGTCGGAAACTATCGCCCTGTCGTCGTTGACAAGGGCGTTCAGCAGGGTGCTTTTTCCGCTGTTCGGGGCGCCCGCTATGACCACCGGCACACCGTTCCGGATTGCGTTGCCGAGCCTGAATGAATCGGCAAGGCCGGAGCACCGTTCCAGAGCTTCCGAGAGCAGTCGGCGGAGCTTCGAACGGTCTGCAAACTCCACTTCCTCCTCGCTGAAGTCCAACTCCAGCTCCATAAGAGCCGACAACTCGACGAGCTTGCTGCGCAAATCCCTCAATTCCGAGGAATAACCGCCCCGGAGCTGATTCATCGCAACTCGGTGCTGACTTTCAGAAGAAGATGAGATAACGTCTGCAACCGCTTCTGCCTGAGCAAGGTCCATTTTACCGTTAAGGAAGGCCCTTCTGGTAAATTCTCCAGGCTCCGCCAGTCTGCATCCGGCTTTGCACAGCTCTTCAAGCATACGGCTGACGATATACTGCGAGCCGTGGCAGGAAATCTCTGCCATATCCTCTCCTGTATATGAGCGCGGCCCCCTGAAAATGCTTACCAGCACCTCGTCTATTCCTTCCGCGACTCCGAACCTGACGCTGAACCCCGGGGCTCCGGATATGCTTCCTCTCTTGAAAGAAATCAGGCCGTCAATTATCCCGAAGCATTCAGGCCCGCTTACCCTGATAAGGCTTATGGCGCCACCTGCTGCAGTGGCAGGTGCGCAGATGGTATCGTTAGTCATAATCATCTTCAATTCAACTCCCAAGATACTAATTAATTTTTGTATTTTTGCGGATATGAGAAAGGATATATGGGCTAATGATACGTTGTACGGCCTTCTGCGCCGCTATGCTGACCTGTGTACGAGGCGCAGTTACAGGAGGCTGAAAGTCACCGGCTGCAAATCTTTCAATCGTCCGGACACGAAAACGGGCCCCGCTGCCATCCATGAAGCCGCAGCCGGCGTCATCTCTGAAAGCGCAGCTGCCATCCCTCAAGGCACCGCCGTCATCATCGCTCCCAACCATTCCAATACCCTTATGGATGCGCTCGTGGTGCTCTCCTCCCGCCGTGCTCCCACGGTTTTTGGCGCCCGGGCCGACATCTTCAACAATCCTGCCGCAGCAAAGGTGCTGAGATTCCTCAAGATACTTCCGATGGTCAGGCTGCGCGACGGCCTTCGCAACGTAGCCCGCAACCGCGACGTGATGCCTGAAATAATGGACACCCTCGCCCACGGAGTGCCGTTCTGCCTCTTTCCGGAAGGTACGCACCGGGCGATGCATTCCCTCCAGCCGTTGCGCAAGGGCGTTGCCAGGCTTGCAGTCGAAGCCGCGGCCTCAATGCCTGTGGTGATTCTGCCTGCCGGCATCGAGTACAGCGACTATTTCCACTACAGGGGAGACTGCAATATTACTTTCGGCAAACCTATAGATGTTAATGCATTCCTTGAAGCCAACTCAACACTTGCTGTAGCTCAGCAGCAAAAGCTTCTGCTTGACCGCCTCTCCTCGGAAATGAAGAAACTCATCCTCTGCCTCCCGGAGGAAAATTACGACGCCGCCTACTCTGAATGGCTGAAGTCCCACAGCCGCAGGCTCCCACTGAGACTGCCTGCCGTCGTGCTCGGCTTTCCGCTCTTTGTGGTTGCGTCCCTGCTGTCGCTACCCCTCTGGCTTACGGCGGAGCTGCTGATTGGAAAACTGAAAGACAAGGCCTTCGGCAATTCCGTCAGGATGCTTTGCAGGATGCTGATTTCGCCTTTCTCATTCATCTTCTGGGCCGTCGCCGGTGCCGTTTTCCTGCCCTGGTGGGGCACTCTCATCCTGCTGGCGGCATTCTGCTTCTCCTACGACTTCTTCTACGACTGGCTCAACCTCGCCTCCGGCAGGCCGAATCTCAAGATATAGGCCTCCTTGCTACTGATGACACTGATGACTATATGCCTGAAATCAATATCTTTAGCGGCAGCCGTATTATTGTCCGGATGGGTGGCGGCTGCGCAGACCGACACCCTGAGTACTTCCCATACCGTGGGCAAGGAACAGATGAACAAGGGTCTCGTGACAAGCGGACTCGGCGCCCTGCAGGGCCAGGCGGCCGGCGTTACGGTATCGGGTGCCAATCAGTCGGCTATGCTGAGCGCAGTCCGGGTCAGGGGTACCACCTCTCTTACCGGCGGCAACGACCCGCTGGTGGTGATAGACGGAGTCTTGTCTGACCTTTCCACCCTCAGTTATCTGTATCCCGGTGACATAGAAAGTTTTACCATTTTGAAAGACGCTGCTGAGACTGCTCAGTACGGCTCCAGGGGAGCCTCCGGAGTAATCCGGGTGCTCACTACGAGGGGCCGGGGCGGAGACTTCAGCATAAGCTATGACGGAACTGCAGGTGCAGAAGCGGTATACAGGAACCTCCGGATGCTTTCCGCCGATGGCTTCCGGAGCTGGAACAACAGCCACGGTTATTCATTCCGCGACGACGGTTTCGACTCCGATATGGTGTCGTCCATTCTCCGGACGGGTTTTGTGCAGAACCACCATATAGCTTTTGGCGGAGGCTCCGAAAACGGCCATTACAGGGCCTCCGTCGGCGTCCTTGACCACCGGGCCGTCGTGCAGAAGCAGAATCTTCGGAATTATTCGGTAAAGCTGGACGTGGGGCAGAAGGCCTTCGGCTTCCTGCAACTGGACCTCGGGCTTCTCGGCTCGCTGCAAAGCGAAGACGCCATCCACGATATGCAGAAACTCTTTTATTCCGCAGCAGCTTTCAATCCCACCATCCGCGCAGGCGCAGAGCCTGACGGGAGCTACGTCCAGATTCCCGCCGCCAGCCAGATAAACCATCCCGTGTCGCTGCTTGAAAAGACTTTCGGCGGCACGTCGGCCCACTTCAACGCTCATATCCTGATGAGGGCGGAGCTGCTGAAGTCCCTGACCCTGAGCGGATTCGCGTCCTACAGCTACAATGTCCTGAACGACAGCCATTTCTTTCCCACCATCATCTGGTCAGGCGGCGAAGCCTACCGCAGCAACACTTCACAGGACGAATACAGAGGCTATCTCGACCTTGCCTACGTGTATGAGAACGGGCCTCACCATCTTTCCGCCAACCTCACCGGCGAACTTCAGGGCAGCAGTTCCAGCGGCTTCTATGCCACTACCACTGGCTTTTCCACCAACGCATACGGCGTAAATGCCATTCAGGCCGGAGCAATCAGGCCGTGGGAGGGTACGGGCTCAGTCTGGGCAAGGCAGAATATGCTGTCGGTGATGGGGCAGGCGTCATACTCTTACGCAGGCCGCTACTCCGTTTCCGGAACCCTCAGGGCAGATGCGGCCTCGCTTTTCGGGGCAAATCATCTCTGGGGCCTGTTCCCGTCGGTATCGGCATCGTGGATTGTATCCAACGAATCATTCCTGAAAGACGTGAAGTGGCTGAACAGGCTCAAACTGAATGTCGGATACGGCCTTTCGGGCAACCAGGGCGCCCTCACTCCCTATTATTCCCTGCAGACAGTATCTCCTTCGGGGATTGTCCCTTACGGCGGAGACGTAGCAGTGACGTTCGGCGAGATGCACAACGCCAATCCGGATCTTCGCTGGGAAGTGAGGGAGCAGGTAAACCTCGGTCTTGAATCATCCTTCCTGGAAGGCAGGCTGGTGTTTACTGCCGAGTACTACAACTCCATCACGCGCGATATGCTTTATATGTACGAGGTAAGCGTACCTCCGTTCGTCTATGACAAACTGATGGCCAACCTCGGCAAGATGTCGAACTCCGGCGTGGAGCTGGGACTCGGCGCCAATATACTCAGGTCTTCCGACGCCCAGCTGAATCTCTCGCTTAACCTTGCCTTCCAGCGGAACAGGCTGATTTCGCTGTCGGGATGGTGGCAGGGCCAGTATCTGGAAGCCCCTGATATCCAGGCCATGAACGCAATGAATGGCGCCGGATTCCACGGCGGACACAACGACGTCGTATATCAGATTGTAGGCCAGCCCCTGGGCGTTTTCTATCTGCCTCATTGCACCGGCTTGAAAGTGGCCGAAGACGGTACCAGGTATTATGAGACAGACGGCGTCAACAATATCTGCGGCCAGGCTGCGCCGAAAGCCCTTCTAGGGTCCAATATCAGCTTCCGTTACAAGGCTTTCGACGTTTCCGTCCAGGTGAACGGGGCTTTCGGCCACAAGATTTTCAACGGCACCTCCCTCACCTATATGAACACAGGCTCGCTCCCGTATTACAACGTGGCTGCCGAAGCCCCTTCGCAAAACATCGTGGACCAGACAGTTACAGATTACTGGCTGGAGAGGGGAGACTATGTCAATATCGACTACCTGACGGTAGGATGGAATATTCCCGTCAGGCGGATTGTCCGTTCCCTGAGGCTTTCGCTTTCTGTCAACAATCTTGCGACCCTAACGGGCTACAGCGGACTCACCCCGATGATAAACAGTTCAGTGGCGGGCTCGACCTTCGGCCTTGACGACAAGATTTCTTATCCGGTTTACCGTTCCTATTCCGTATCAGCAAGCATCCAGTTCTAGATGAAAAGATTTATTGTCATACCGGCCCTCGCAGCCCTCGCCGTCCTCGCCTCCTGTTCGCTGCTGGAAGAGAATCCCCGGAGCAGCCTTCCTGAGGAAGAAGCCATAACTTCCGAAAAGGCCTTGTACCTCAATACTTTGGGTGATCTCTACAGGCAGATAGGCTCCTCCACCGAAGGAGAAGGCATAGCCGGCACTTACCGGGGCATCTACGACCTGAACACCTTCACGACCGACGAAGCCATCATCCCCACCCGCGGCGGCGACTGGTACGACGGCGGCCTGTGGCAGAGGCTGTTTCTGCATACCTGGGAGACCTCTGAAGCTCCTGTCAAGAACGCCTGGAACTATCTTTACACAATGGTGGTGCTTTCCACCGAGGCAATCGTGGAACTGAAAGACTCTCCGGAGTGGCAGGCCGAAGCACGCGCACTCAGAGCGTACTTCTATTACTATATAATGGACCTTTTCGGCAACGTGCCGGTGCTGAAGGAGCCGGGAGTCTCCATCTCGGAAGTAAAGCAGAGCCCCAGGGCGGAAGTTTTCCGCTTCATCGTGGACGAACTGGAGGCGGTGGCTGACAAGCTGCCGGCCGTCATGAGCCAGCACCGGGGCGAATACTACGGCCGTTTTACTCTTCCCGTGGCCATGTTCCTTCTTGAGAAACTGTATCTGAACGCGCCGGTTTATACCGGAGAGGAGCATTGGGACAAAGTGCTCTCTCTTGCCCGCTCCCTCGAAGGCTTCGGCTATTCGCTCTCCGATTCGTATTCCGATAACTTCCGGGTATACAATGAGTCGTCTGAAGAGAACATCTTCGTGATCCCCCTTGACAAGCACCTTTATCCGGCCCAGAACCAGTATATCTTCCGCTCTCTCCATTACGACCACGCGTCGGCCATGGGCTTTACTGCCGAGAACGGTTCTTCTGCAACGCCTGAAGTGCTTGACGCCAACGCCTTCGGCACCGAAGACGAAGACCCCCGCTTCGCAATGAACTACTGGGGCGGAGTGCCCGTTGATGCCTACGGGCGAGAGATAGACCTCGAATACAAACCCCGCTCCATAGCCCTGGATCTTACCGGAAGCCCGGATGAAAAAACAGCCGGAGCCCGTATGCGCAAGTACCAGACCGACTACAATGCCTTCAAGGACGGAAAGCTGATGGACAATGACTGGGTTGTCTTCCGCTATGCAGACGTTCTTCTGATGAAGGCTGAAGCCCTTCTACATACCGCTGAGGAAGATGAGGCGCTCTCTATTGTGAACGAGGTACGCTTCCGCGCCGGAGCGCCGGACTTGGAAATCCTCACCTTCGACATACTTCTGGAAGAGAGGCTTAGGGAATTTGCCTGGGAAGGCCTCAGGAGGCAGGATTTGGTACGCTTCGGCAGGTTCGGAGCGGCAAGCACCCTGCGCCCGCAGCTCCCCGGCGAGGCGAGCTCACGCTATACGGATCTTTTCCCGATACCGGCGGACATACGCGAGCTTGCCCCGTCGCTGGAGCAGAATCCCGGTTATTAGGCACTGAAAACCGTCCGGCAGTAGTAGCCGGACGCATTAAGAAGCTGTTTTGAAACGGTTGCCGAAAAATCAGCTTCTAATACTGGAAGCTGCTGCCTCCGACGAATTCGCGTAGCAGGGAAGTGGGCGGAATCTCGCGGTCGCTCACTGGCGTGAAGTAGCTCAGGAACTTCAGCAGTCGGTTGGCCTCGCCGTATTCGGGGCAGTTGCGGGGGACGGTGGCGAGTATCCTTTCTGCGTGGGTGCGTATGACTGCGAATTCCACCAGGTAGGCCGAGTTGAAGAGAACGTCGGCTGTCTCCTGGTAGGGGTATATCCAGCGGACCTCGGCCCTGCGCACGTTGGGCCAGTTGCCTATGGTCTCGCGGGCGGAGAAGGCACCCTTGTTATAGTCGCGCACGATGCGTCTCAGCAGACGGTTATCGCTGGTAGGTATGCAGTTATGGTCATCCAGCGAAATGCTTACTATAGTATTTATGAAGAGCTTGAACTTGCATTCGTCGGGGATGAGTCCGGTGAGGACCGGGTTGAGGGCGTGTATGCCTTCGACCAGAAGCACGGAGCCTTCGTCTAGCTTGAGCGTCTTGCCGTTGTATTCCCTCATTCCGGTAACGAAATTGTACTCAGGCACGCTGACTTCCTCACCTTCGAGGAGTTTCAGGAGGTCTTTCTGCATGCTTTCGTGGTCGACGGTGTCGAAATTGTCGAAGTCGAAGCTGCCGTCGGGGAAGCGGGGAGTGTCGAGCCTGTTGACGAAGTAGTCGTCGGTCGAGACCGACAGGGGGCGTAGACCGCAGGCCATCAGCTGTATGCTGAGCCGCTTGGTGACTGTAGTCTTGCCGCTGCTGCTGGGGCCGGTGATGAGCACCAGCTTGAGTTTCCCGTCGCGGTGGCGGCTGGCAATCTCTTCCGCAATCTGGACTATCTTCTTGTCCTGCAGCGCTTCAGCTACCTGGATGAGCTCGCCGGCCTTGCCTTTCTCGCAGGCGTGGTTGACGTCGCCCACGTTGTCGAGATTCATAATCGCGTTCCAGCGGAGGTCTTCGCGGAAGACTTCGAAGGTCTTGGGCTGGGGCTCGAAGGGGGAGAGCCTGTCGGGGTTGTGCCTGTCGGGCACGCGGAGAAGCATTCCGTCTTCGTACAGCGAGAGGTCCCAGATTTTCAGGTAGCCTGCAGAGGGGACGAGGGCGTCGTAGTAGTAGTCGGGAGTGCCCTCCAGGGTGTGGTAGCGGATATAGGTCTGGCCGCAGGTCTCAAGGAGCTTGACCTTGTCGGTGTAACCGAGTGAGCCGAAGAGCTTTATGGCTTCGTCGATGCGTACCTCGATGCGCTTGAAGGCGGAGTCGGCCTCTACGATTTCGCGCATCCTGTCGGTAATGCGGCGCACGTCGTCGGCAGTTACGGGGCTGCCCTTCTGAAGCATGCAGAAATATCCTTTTGATATAGGCCTGCGCATCTTCAGGGTGCTGCCGGGGAAATGGTCGCGGGTTGCCTTGCCCAGAAGGAAGCAGAGCGAACGGCAGTAGGCGCTGCGGCCCATATAGGTGCGGTAATCGAGGAACTCGACGTCCCTGTTGTTGAAGGCCCTGTACTTGAGCCCCTGGGATACATTGTTGACCTTGGCGCAGAGTATGTCGTAAGGTCGTTCGAATTCGAAACGGGGGAGCATTTCCGCCAGAGTGGCGCCTTCGGTGAATTCGGCAGTGGTGCCGGTGTTCTTGCAATATATCCTGACCATACTGCAAAATTAGCAAAAAAATGATTATCATTGCAGGAAAACCGATAACCGATACAAAACAATGAGTGCAGTACATGTCATCGACCATCCGCTGGTCCGCCACAAACTCAGCATAATGCGCAGCAAGGAAACCGGCTCCAAGGATTTCCGCCAGCTCCTCAGGGAGATTTCACTTCTGATGGGATACGAAATTACCCGCGACCTCCCGCTTTCCGACGTCGCCATCGAAACTCCCGTGAGTCCGATGACAGCCCAGCGTGTAGTGGGCCGCAAACTGGCCATAGTCCCCATACTCAGGGCAGGCCTGGGGATGGTTGACGGCCTTCTCGACCTCGTGCCGGTGGCCAAGGTCGGCCACATAGGCCTCTACCGCGATGAAAACACCCACAAGCCGGTGGTCTACTACTGCAAGCTCCCCGAAGACATACAGGAGCGCCAGGTGATAGTCACCGACCCTATGCTTGCCACCGGAGGCAGTTCCTGCGACGCTCTCGACATGCTCAAGGAGCGGGGCTGTACCAATATCAAGCTGATGTGCCTCGTAGCGGCCCCCGAAGGCATCGCCAAAGTTCAGGAAGCACACCCCGACGTCGACATCTTCGTAGCTGCCATAGACGAGCGCCTCAACGGCGACGCCTACATTGTCCCCGGCCTCGGCGACGCCGGCGACCGCATCTTCGGCACAAAGTAAGTTCCAGCTTTCGTCGGAGAGCCTCGTCAACGAAAAAGAGGGTGACTAATAAGTCTTAGGCCTTGAGGTCATCCTCTTTTTTTTGCATTTCCGCCTCCTAGCGTAGGCTATCTCCTCCGGAGGCCTTCGCTTTGCTCATCCCTCCCACTGCGCTAAGCTTGTGGGATCCTCCCGTTC
>JAFSVP010000168.1 GCA_017444905.1 Bacteroidales bacterium | reverse complement strand
TTGCCGAAGCCCATGCGCTCGAGGTGAGTGTTGTAATAAGGATGATTGTAGATGAGCGCCATGGTGCTCAGGCGGTCGTATCCCGCCACGAGCATGCCTTCAGGGTCGAAGTCGGTGAATCCGAGGGGGCCTACGACCGACTCCATCCCGTGCTTCCTTCCGAATTCGTACACCTTCTCCATCAAGGCGTCGGCGACGGCCTCGTCGTCGATGAAATCATACCAGCCGAAACGCACTTCCTTGTGGTTCCACTGTCCGTTGGCCCTGAAATTCACTATCGCGGCCACGCGCCCGGCAGGGACGCCGTCTTTAAAGGCAATGTAAAGCTCTGATTTACAGAACTCCTGCGCCGCGCCGTGCCTCTGGTCGAGGGTGTCCATCTGGTCGAAAACCAGCGGCGGCACGTAATAGGGATTGTCTTTGTAGAGGGTTTCGGGGAAATTGACGAAGCGGCGCAGTTCTGAACGTGTGCGCACGGGCTTGACTTCTATGGCCATAGGCTTTCTGTTGCACTGTTGTTTACAATCGCTAAGGTAATAAAATAATGGAATATATCAAAGTTATTGCTATCTTCGTGTGATGATTGCACGCCTCACGGGCATAGCTGCGGCGCTTGCCGCCCTGCTCATCGGCACCTGTACCGCTTCGGCTCAGGAGGCCGGTCTTTTCAATTCCCCGAAGGGCTTCGGCGCTACGGCAAGTTGGAGCGCACGCAACCCGGAAGTCTTCTGGGCGGCAACGGCTTACGTGGATATCTACGGTGTCGTGACGAGCCGCTGCTCGTATCCCGGCTTCAAGTTCGGCATCTCAAGGAATTACTCTCTGAAAACGGTCGAAGCCGACGGCTTTCGTATGCAGTTCTACGCCGGGCCCGGCCTGTGCCTGGGCTATGTCCGCGACCACGACAAGGGCCGGGGAATAGACCTTGTATCGCTCACAGCTGACAATCCGGGCGTGGTGGCCGCCGTGAGCGCAGGGGCCGGCTGCCGATTCGATTTCGGGGGCAGGGTGGCGCTCGATCTTTCTCTTATCGCCGAAGCGGGAGTACACATACGTCGCAACGAGCAGGAGAGGCAATATGCCGCTGCCAGCGTCAGCATCTACAATAACGGCCTGCTTCAGGCTCTTTATCCGCAGTTCAGCATACTGTTCCGCCTATGAAAAGAGTATCCGCCATAGCTTGCCTTATACTTCTGCTCCTGACCTCCTCTTTCCGGGCGGGGGCACAGGAAAAGCGCTTCCATTACGGAGCGGAATGGGGATATTCGGCCACCTTCCTGCGGGCCTGGCAGTACAACTATATCAGTTCCGAGAGCTACCGCGTCATTGACGAGGGCGCAGGAATGTGCTATTTCAGCAACGGAACTTTCTATGTGAACGCAGGATACGATTTCTGCAGCAAGGCTTGCATATCACTCTATACGGGTTTTGCGGGTGTGTATTCCAAGCGCAGGGTGATACCTCTGGAACTGCGACTGCGCTACTGCCCCTCAGGCCTTCGTGAAGGCGGCTTCATATGCCACGCAGCCCTGGGAACGGTATTCCCTTCGGGAGGAATGTACGGCTTATGCGCCCGGGGCGCCCTGGGAGCAGGCGTGCGGGTTCCGGTATTCAGGACAATCAGCGTTGACTTTCTGGCTTCGCTCCAGGCCACCCTCGACCGCGACCGGGTCAAGGACCCCGATACAGGAGCCGACGTGCCGGCAAGATACATCCGCAGCAATGCGGCTGAATATCTTGCCCTGAACTTTTCAGTGGCTGTAAATTTCTAGACCTAGAATAGCTCGTTAACGCGCCTTACAACCTCTTCTGCAGGGAGTTCGGGGCTCAGGACCAGGTCCGGCTCCTTCAGGGTGTAGCCGCGCCCCATAGCGGCAAGTGCGCCGCCTCCGGTGCAGTTGAGCATAATGTAGTCGTCTTTACCCACGCGGCCCTCTTTCACGGCGCTTGCTAGCGAAGCCACTGCCACGCAAGCGGCGGGAAGAAGGTCGTAGCCCTCGAGATTGCGGAACTGCAGGAGCCAGTAGATGATATCGTCGTTGCTGGCGAGGAACATGTCGCCGCCGCTCCTGGAGAGCACGTCGAAGAGGCCTCCGGCAATGCCGTACGGCGGTTTGCGGTTGGAAAGGACCTTTGCGAGTATCACTTCGGCCTGACGCCGCCCCTGCTCGGGGGTGATGGCGGCAAGCTCGCGGGAACAGGCCTTCCAGGAGTCGTAAAGGAGTGTGAAGGGCTTGTTCTGCGATACATAGACCCTCATCCTGTTCTCACTGAAGCGTCCGTCGGCGGCGAGCCTTTCTGCATTCTCCCAGGCCGCTATCGCTCCGGTACCGGAACCGACCGCCTGGAAATATGCGTCCGGAATGCGCTTTACCTTTTCTGCGAAGCTGAGTATGGTGGTGCCCATGCCGTCGCGGCGGGCGACGTTCTTGGCTCCTCCTTCGAGGAAGTATCCGGGGTCGCTGGCGAGCTTTTCGCCCAGGGTGATGGCATCGTAATAATCGCTCCCGTGCGGAGCCGCTATCACCTTCACGCATTTGTTCAGCTTGTGGTGGAACCAGAGGTCGTGCTTGTTGTCTTCAGGGATGCAGATAACCACTGGAATGTCGTTATCGGAGCACACCTGAGCGAAGGCTCTCGCCGTGTTGCCAGCCGACTGCACCACGAGCGTGCGCTTCTCCTTGCGGTCGAGTCTTGCGCAAACTGAGAAAGCCTCGGTCTCCTTGAAGGAGCAGGTCTGCATCTTGGCTCCGATTTTCGGATTCCATCCGCTGAAAGTAATATATAAGTTGTTCAGGCCAAGATATTTGGCAAGGCCCTTGGACTTGTAGGTGACAGGGGCGCAGGACTTCTTGAGGGTGCGCTTGACCGGCATCCAGTCGGCATAGCGGTAAATACCCTTCAGGTCGCCGCGCGGATTGAAACTCTTCTGGTCGTAAACTGCCCTGACGAGAGAAGGGGAGCTGCCTTCGGGGTCGTCGAGAGTCCAGCCTGCGTCATCGAACACGCGGCCGGTGACGACGCTTGCAAGTTTGTATCCGGTGGGAGTGAATTTTTTCGGAAGTTTCATCATAACAACCTATAAATTAATGAATAACCAAGTGAAGTATGCGGCGAAGCAAAGTGTGAACACGACGCCTTCGGCGCGGCCTATCCTGTCTTTTCTCAAGGTGTAGGCGCTGAGCCAGACCAGCGCTGCGCTTACCGCCAGGGCCGACAGGTCGACTGCATTGACACTGTCGAAAGATACGGGGGAGATGGCGGCGGACGTACCTATAATGAGGAGAATGTTGAAAATGTTGGAACCGAGTATGTTACCCAGGGCCAGCTGGCCCTTTTTGCGAGCGGCTGCAACTACGCAGGCGGCAAGCTCGGGAAGGGAAGTGCCGCCGGCGAGAAGTGTAATGGCTATAAACTTGTCGCTCACGCCTATAGCCCTT
>JAFSVP010000167.1 GCA_017444905.1 Bacteroidales bacterium | reverse complement strand
GTCGGTGTACTCCTTCATGGTATTGGAATCCTTGATGAAGAGGTCCCACTTGTTCACCACCAGCACGCAGCCCTTGCGGTTGCGCTGGATGAGGCTGAAGATGCTCATGTCCTGGGCCTCCATACCGGTGGTGGCGTCAATCATCATTATGCACACGTCGGAATGCTCTATGGCCCTGATGGAGCGCATGACCGAGTAGAACTCAAGGTCTTCGTGGACCTTGGTCTTGCGCCTGATGCCGGCGGTATCGACCAGCATGAACTCGTGGCCGAACTTGTTGTAATAGGTTTCGACGCTGTCGCGCGTGGTGCCGGCCACGGGCGTTACGATATTGCGCTCCTCGCCCAGGAGTGCGTTGGTGAGCGACGACTTGCCCACGTTCGGCTTGCCCACGATGGTGATGCGGGGGAGCCCTGCGTGGGGGTCCTCGCCGGGCTCTTCGTCGGCGGGAAGTGCAGCCACTACGGCGTCGAGAAGGTCGCCCGTGCCCGAGCCGTTGGCCGCAGAGATGCTGTAGATTTCGCCAAGGCCCATCGAATAGAACTGGTAGGCGTCGTACATTTTCTCTCCCGTGTCAACCTTGTTCACGCACAGAATCACGGGCTTGCGCGACTTGCGCAGGACGCCTGCAATCTCGGCGTCGTAGTCGGTGATGCCGGTAGCGGCCTCCACCATGAACAGTATGAGGTCGGCCTCTTCTATGGCAATGCGCACCTGGTCGCGTATGGCGCTTTCGAAAATGTCGTCGGAGTTGCTCGTGTAGCCGCCTGTATCGACCACCGAAAACTCGCGGCCGCACCACTCGCAGCGGCCGTAATGCCGGTCGCGCGTGACTCCGGCGGTGTCGTCCACTATTGCCTGGCGGAACCCCACCAGGCGGTTGAAGAGGGTGGACTTGCCCACGTTAGGGCGTCCCACTATCGCTACCAGGCTCATAGAACTTACAGTCTTTGCAGGCGTCGTCAGTCTTGCCTGCGCATTTCTTACGGTGCAGTGCGGCGTCCTCGTCCTTGTAGCAGCGGATGCCGCGCCTGCGCATTTCTTCGTTCGAACCCACGTCGAATTCCGGAAAATCCTTCTTGCGGAATATGACGTTGAAGCACATTCCCAGGACGCCTGCGCCGAGGACGAGAACTGCGGCTATTATCGTGGGCCCCATTTCAGAAGGTGAAATCGGGGCTTATGGGTTCGTAATTATATACTTTGTCGATGATGCTCGCAAATACGGGAGCCATCGAAACTATCTTTATCTTGGGGTCATCAGCCAGTTCGGGGTGGGGGATGGTGTCGGTGATGAACACTTTCTGGAGCGCCGAGGCGTGTATGCGGTCGAGCGCTTCTCCGGAGAGTATTCCGTGCGTGGCGCAGGCGCTTACGCTCGCCGCGCCCTTCTCGCTCAGCACGTCGGCGGCCTTGCAGAGCGTGCCGGCGGTGTCGATCATATCGTCAACGATGATGATATTCTTGCCCTCGACGTCTCCGATGGCCTTGATTTCGGCTACGACGTTGGCCCTGGCCCTGGTCTTGTGGCAGATAATCACCCCGCACTCCTGCTTTTCGCCGCCGAGCGACTTGGCATAGGAGTTGGCCCTCTTGGCGCCTCCCATGTCGGGGGCTGCTATTGCCAGGTTGGGAATGTGCAGCGACCTGATGTAGGGGATGAAAACCTTGCTGGAGTAGATATGGTCCACGGGAATGTCGAAGAAGCCCTGTATCTGGTCGGCGTGCAGGTCGCAGGTCATCACGCGGTCGGCCCCGGCCGCGGTGAGGAGGTTGGCGGCGAGCTTGGCCCCTATGGCCACGCGGGGGCGGTCCTTGCGGTCCTGCCTCGCCCATCCGAAATAGGGTATCACTGCTATGACCTTGTCGGCCGAGGCGCGCTTGGCGGCATCGATGGTGAGCAGCAGCTCCATCAGGTTGTCTGCCGGGGGTATGGTCGACTGTATGATGTAAACGGTGGCTCCGCGCACGCTTTCGGCGAAGCAGGGCTGGAACTCCCCGTCGCTGAAGGGCGTGATTTGAAGGTCGCCGAGATGTATGGGCTTCTCGTCGGCCTTGCGGTCGTTGTTGAGGCTTTCGATAACCTTGCAGGCGAAGTCGGTTGACGCCCTGCAGGTGAAGATTTCCATTCGGTGAGTGTGAATCATTGTATCAGGTTTTCAATGTATCTTAACACTTCTTCCCTCCCGCGGCCGTCCTTGGAGCTGGTGACGAACACAGGCGGCAGCTCCTCCCAGCTTTCGAGCAGGATGTCGCAGCTGCGGTCGACCTGCGTCTGGAGCGCCACAGGGCCCAGCTTGTCGCCCTTGGTGAAGATGAGGGCGAATGGGATGCCGTGCTCGCCCAGCTCTGCTATGAAGCCTTTGTCGATGCTGCCTATGTCGTGGCGCGAATCCACCAGTACGAACAGCACGCGGAGCTCTTCGGAGTTGAGGATGTAGTCCTGGATGACGCCGGCAATCTTGTCCCTCTCTTTCTGGGGGAGCTTGGCATAGCCGTAGCCGGGAAGGTCCACGAGGTACCAGTTGTCGTTAATCAGGAAGTGGTTCACCACCTTGGTCTTGCCGGGGGTGGCGGAGGTCATCGCCAGCTTGCCGTTGCCCGTAAGCATATTGATGAGGGAGGATTTGCCTACGTTCGACCTGCCTATGAAGGCAAATTCGGGCAGGCGCCGCCGGGGCTTGCCTTCGACCCTCGCGCTGCTGCCGGCAAATATGGCGGATGAGATTTTCATTCCCGTAAAAATCATTACAAAGATAAAAACATTTCGCGGTATTTCGTATATTTGTTACGCTTATGGAAGAAGATTGTCTCGAACTGCTTGAGCTACAGGACATGATAAAGCTCGGAATCGAGGACGCGGTGCCAGGGAGGCTGCGCGTGAGGGCTGAAATTGCATCCCTGCAGCGCAAGGCCAACGGCCATTGCTACCTTGAGCTCTGCCAGAGCGACGGGGCGGCCGTGGTGGCCAGGGTGAAGGCCGTAATCTGGCGCTCCGCCTATGCCGGGATAGCCGGCCGCTTCGAGGAGGCCGCCGGCAGTCCGCTGAAGGCGGGCCTGAGTCTGGTGTTCGAGGCAAGTGTCAGTTACAGCGAGCTTTACGGGCTTTCGCTCGTAATTTCCGATATCGACGTCCGGCATACCCTGGGCGAGGCCGAACTGCAGCGCCGCCGCACCCTGGAGCGTCTTCAGAAAGAGGGCTACGCCGATATGCAGAAGGAGCTCGCCCTGCCGGCGGTACCACGCCGTCTGGCGGTGATTTCCGCTGAAGGCGCCGCCGGCTTCGGCGATTTCTGCAGGCATCTGGAGCAGAACGAATTCGGCTTCAGCTTCCGTGTGAGGCTCTTTCCTGCCACTATGCAGGGCGAGGGGGCTCCGGCGTCAATAATTGCCGCCATGGCTGATGCCTGCGGCTGCGGAGAGCCTTTCGACGCACTCCTGCTGCTAAGGGGCGGCGGTTCGGTTATGGACCTTGCCTGCTTCGACGATTTCGAGCTCTGCGCGGCCCTGGCAAGCTGTCCGCTGCCGGTGTTTACCGCAGTCGGGCACGAGCGCGACGTGCACGCCGCCGACCTGGTGGCGAACACCGCGGTGAAGACTCCCACGGCCCTTGCCGACCTTTTTATCGACGCCCTCGCCTCCGAAGACGAAAGGCTTTCGGAGTACCGGAGCCGCTTCAGGCTTGCCTTCCAGTCGAAAATCTCGGACCGGGAGCTCGCCCTGGAGCGCTGTCTGCACCGTTTTGCGGCGGCCGTGTCGAAGCGCTGCAACGCCGCCGAGGCGGCCGTGGCCTCGCTTGAGTCACGCATCCGCAGCGCCGACCCCCGGCAGGTGCTCTCAAGGGGCTGGACCCTTGCCACAGGCGCTTCAGGGGCTGTCTTGAAGTCGGCTTCCGGCGTGTCGGAAGGCGATGAAATATGCATCCTTTTCTCCGACGGGAGGCTGGATTGCAAAGTTGAAAACGTCAGTTTGGAACAGTAGAATGAAAGAAGAATTCGATTATACGAAGGCGGTCGCCGAGCTCGAGGAGCTGGCCGCTAAAGTCGAGGACCCGGCCACGGCGCTCGACGACATCGACAAATACCTTCGCCGCTCGGAAGAGCTCATTACCGCGTGCCGGGCGTACCTGCGCGGAGTGCGCGACAATCTGGAACACTTTGGGGAACAGTAGTTTATGATTTACGATACCGACCCATATCTCGAGCCTTGGAAAGAGGCGATAGACTCCCGTCACGCCCGTATCCTCGGCTGCCTCGGCAAACTCGCCCGGGGCGGGAAACTCACTAACGCAGTAAACAATCACCTTTACTATCCTCTGCATCGCGAGGGCGGCGAATGGGTGCTAAGGGAATGGGCCCCGAACGCCACCCGCATCTATCTCATCGGCGACTGCAACAACTGGAAGCGCACTTCCGCTTATGCCTTCAAGCCGGTGGGCGAAGGCAACTGGGAACTCAGGCTCCCCTCGCTTTTCCTCTCGCACGGCTCGCTCTACAAACTCTGGGTGGAATGGCCCGGAGGAGGCGGAGAGAGAATACCGGCTTACGCCACCCGGGTGGTGCAGGACCAAGTCACCAAGGTCTTCAGCGCCCAGGTGTGGGACGCCCCGGCCTACGAATGGAAACATCCCTCTCCCGGCCCGCGTCCGCATCCATTTATATATGAATGCCATATAGGGATGAGCGGGGAGTCGGAGGGAGTCGCCGGATTCGAGGATTTCCGCCGTTCGGTGCTGCCCAGGGTGAAGCGTCTGGGCTACGACGTGCTGCAGATAATGGCCCTGCAGGAGCATCCCTACTACGGCTCGTTCGGGTATCAGGTGTCAAGCTTTTTCGCCCTGAGCTCCCGCTTCGGCACGCCGGAGGAGTTCAAGCGCCTGGTGGACGAAGCGCACGGGGCGGGCATCGCCGTGGTGATGGACATAGTGCATTCGCACGCCGTGGGCAACGAGACCGAGGGCATAGGCAGGCTCGACGGAAGCGAGGACCTGTACTGCTACAAGGGCGCGGCGGGCTACCATCCTGCCTGGGGCACGCGCTGCTTCGACTACGGCAAGGACGAAGTCAAATACTTCCTCCTTTCCAACTGCAAATACTGGATGGAGGAATACCATATCGACGGATTCCGCTTCGACGGAGTCACAAGCATGCTCTACTGGGACCACGGCCTCGGGCGCGACTTCGGCGACTACGGCGTTTATTTCGGCACCGGCGTGGACGAGAACGCCGTGGACTACCTGGCCCTTGCCAATATGCTCGTGCACGATATCAACCCCGACGCCCTGACCATAGCCGAAGACGTCAGCGGACTGGCGGGCCTTGCGGCACCGTTCGCCGAGGGCGGCGTGGGCTTCGACTTCCGTATGGCAATGGGCATAGCCGACCACTGGATAAAGTGGATAAAGGAGCTTCCCGACGAAAAGTGGAGCCCCGGCGGCATATGGTACGAGCTCACCAACAAGCGCGCCGACGAGAAGACGGTAAGCTACGCCGAATGTCACGACCAGGCCCTCGTAGGCGACAAGACTCTGATATTCCGCCTGATGGACAGTGCGATGTACGATTCGATGAGCTTGAGTTCGCAGAGCATTGTCGCCGACAGGGGGATGGCCCTGCACAAAATCATAAGGCTCGCCACGGCGGCAACCTGCGGCGGGGGATACCTCGACTTCATGGGCAATGAATTCGGCCATCCCGAGTGGATAGACTTCCCCCGCGAGGGCAACGGATGGTCGTACAAATACGCCAGGAGGCAGTGGTCGCTCGCCGACAACCCCGACCTTCGCTACGGCAGGCTCGAAGCTTTCGACTCCGAGATGGTGCATTTCCTGAAGAGTGAAAAGCTGCTTTCGGCGGCGCCGGAGCTGCTGGTCAGCGACGAAGAAAAGCAGATATTGGTTTTCAAGCGGGAAAACTGTATCTTTGCGCTGAATTTCAATCCGCAGGCCTCATTCCCGGGATACGGTTTCGGGGCTCCTGAGGGTACTTATGCTATGGTATTCAATACGGATGAAGTCCGGTTCGGCGGCCCGGGGCGCCTTGCGTCCGACGAAGAGCATACCGCACTTCCCGGCAGTCCGCTTTACCTGTACCTGCCCAGCAGGTGCGCAATTGTTTTGAAAAAGCTGAAGTGAAATGGCATTTTTAAAGTTCAACAAGAAAGAGCTGGTCAATCTCGAGTACTCACTCAAGCGCGAGATAATCAGCGCCAACAAGACGGGAGCCTACTGCAACACCTCCATCGTCACCTGCAATACCAGGCGCTACCACGGCCTGCTGGCCGTCACTCTCGACCGTTTCGGAGGCGACCG
>JAFSVP010000166.1 GCA_017444905.1 Bacteroidales bacterium | reverse complement strand
TTCAGGATGTCGATGGCCTGAAGCCGTCGGCTTACCTTGTTGATACGGCTAAACGCCATATCGAAGGAGATATCACCATAGATCAAGTCAAAGGACTCATTGACGCTTATTATAAGTCAAAGCTCGGAAGGTCATCAGCAGAGGAAGATCGTACGGAAGAGGCCGATAAAGTGTCGGCAAGAATCACAGAACTTCTGCAAGAAGACACGTTCTCTTTTGCCCCGGCGGAATATCAGAGAATCCATCGCAACCTGTTTGAAGGCATCTTTGAATCTGCCGGAAAGTATCGGGATTACAACATCTCCAATCGGAAGATGCATATATTCGCCCAAAGTATCAACCCTGTGTCTCCAAAGTCTCAATTTGACACTTTGAACTGTACTTTGGAGGAACTGGTTATTTTGGAAGCAGTTGGGGAGAATCCCCATATCACCCAAGCTGAACTGTGCCACGCCATCGGAAAGTCTATCGCGACAGTAAAACGTCTAACAATCAGTCTCCAGAAAAAAGGACTCCTTGTCCGCAGGAACGGCAAACGCAACGGCTATTGGGAAGTGATGCATGGGTAACCGTGGGATTTGGCAGTATCTCAAGAATAACCGCTGTCGTTCAATGCCATCCGGTAAAAGTTTGAGAATGGCTCCGTTAAGGGCGCGAGTTTGACAAGAACACACCGCCGCTGCGCCTGACGGCAAGTTACCAGCGTGTAGAGAAGAGTTCGGGAGAGATTACCAGCGAGAACCAGCCCCAGTGGGAGTAGCGGCTGCCTGCCCCCTGCTTGAGGCGGTCCATCGTTTCGGTGCCGAGCATAAGGGTGTAGCCCGCGGCCAGGCTGATGTCTTTCGAGAACTTGTATCGAAGCTGTAAGTCGGCACTGTGCCCCAGCGTGCTGCCGAGGCCTTCAAGCTTGGTTGCGACGGCCAGATAATGGTAGGTGACGCTGCCGCTGAAACCCTTCAGCGGAGCGAAATCCACCGTGGCGTATGCGTTCTGCAGGCCCGGAGTGAATCCGTGTATGTAGGCGCTCTCGTAGAAGTAGTCGAGCAGGCCGTAGAACTTGGTGCGTGAGCCGTACAGGGGGGAGAATCCGCGGAAGACGTCCTTGTACACGAGACCTATAGTCCCGCTCTCCGGGACGGCGACAAAATTGTCGCCGCTCAGGTAGTCGTAGCCGAGAGTGAACCCGAGGGCCTCCCAGGGCTTAACCGAAGCTTTCACGCTGGCCATCCAGGCTTCAATTTTACTGGCGTGCTTCTCGTAGAACAGGGTTTTGCCGGTCTGGAGGTAACCTGAAGCCTCAAGCGAAAAGATTCCCGGATGGAAGTTGAGGTAGGCTCCGCTCATTTGCTGGAAAACCGTTTGGGGAGGATTGGACTCATCTCCCTTTTCACCCGCCTGCAACCCCAAATTCATAAAGAGCAGCGAGGCTCCGAGCGGGAAGCGGGGGAAGTCGTAATGGTACCACAGCGTCTGCATCGTCTTGTAATACTGCGAGCCTCCGTCTGCATAGTAGGTGCTGGAGTACACGTTGGCGCCGTTCTGGTTGTATCCCAGAATCAGGTGCAGCTTGTGCCCGTGACCTTCGTAGCCCAGCCGCAGCACGTCGTGCGAATTCGAGGCGGCGGCGAAATCGTTGGGGCCGATGATGCGCTCGTCGTCGTATGAGAGGGCGATTCTTCCGATTTGTGCGAAGAGCCCCTTGCGTGAACTCATCTTCACCCACCCTTCATAAAGATTGAGGGCCTGATTGCCTCCGGAGCCCCAGATACCGAGGTTCTGGAGCACAGCGTGCGCCTGCAGTCCGCGGCGCGAGTAGTCGAGGCCTATTCGTGCGCGCCCCATCAGGAACGCCGACCTGTCTTCGTGCTGGGTGTCGTTGTCAACCGGCAGCCCTCCCACTATTATCTCGCCGTGGGATAGGAAGTTAAGACTTACGGAGAGATTGTTGACCTTCGTCGAATCCGCTCCCGCAGTCTTCTGCTCTACGGCCTGCTCCTGTGCCAGTGCAGTGCCTGTTGCGAGCGTGAACGCGGCCAGGGCCGCTGCGATATATCTTATAATCATTTCGTTTGATGCTGCAAATCATTACAAAGATGGCAAAAAACACGCAAAAAAGAGCCGTTTTGAAACGATTTCAAAACGGCCCCTTTTAACAGAGTAGCGCGGAATAACTTCAGCCCTGCTTCAGTACTATGCCGCCGGCGCCGGCATCGACGCTGATGGCGGAGTCTTTGTGAATCTTGCCTTCCAGGATTTCGCGGGCGAGGCGGTTCACCAGCTCGCGCTGGATGAGCCTTTTTACCGGACGGGCGCCGAAATCGGGGTCGTAACCGTTCTCCACGGCATAGTCCTCGAAGGCCGGAGTGTAGCTCAGGCTCACGTTGTCGCTCTCGAGCTTGCTCTGCAGCAGGCTCATCTGTATGCGCACTATCTGCCTGATGTCGTCGCGGGTGAGGGAGCTGAAGTGTACGATTTCATCGATACGGTTGATGAATTCGGGCCTCATGCGCAGGCGCAGCTCCTCCTCCTTGAGGTTCGAGGTCATTATGAGGATGGTGTTCTTGAAGTCCACCGTGCGCCCCTTGTTGT
>JAFSVP010000165.1 GCA_017444905.1 Bacteroidales bacterium | reverse complement strand
GGCGGGAAGGTCCTCAAAGACGTAGGCCGCGTGAATTCCTATATCGCAAGGACCCGCTTCGGCGTGAATTCCCAGCCAAACTATGCCCTGCTTGACTCCGAAGGCAACTTGCTCCTGCCCGTGCGGGGTTACGATCTCGATGCCTCCGCCTTCGCCCGCTTCCTGGAAGAAGGCCTTCTCAAAGCAACTTCTAAGTAATATGTATAAGTACAAACAGCTCCGCGACGGCGTTTATGTCGTCAGTCTTGACAATCACGTGAATCTTATCGAGGCCCTGTCGGATTTCTGCCGCGCAGAGAAAATAGAAGCCGGCAGCGTGAACGGCATCGCCGCCCTGGGCGAGGCTACATTCCGCTTTCTCGACCCGGCGGTGAAAAAGTATGTCGACAGGACCTTATCGGAGCAGATGGAGGCGACCTGCATCATAGGCAACATCTCCGTAAAAGACGGGGCTCCTTACCTCCACGTACACGTGACCTGCAGCCGCTCCGACTACAGCTGCGTGGGCGGTCATCTGCTGGAGGCCCGTATAAACGGAGCCTGCGAACTCTTCGTGGAAAAGTTCGCAGGCGTGAGCAACGGCCGCCGTTTCGACCCTGAAACGGGGCTTAATCTTTACGACTTGTAATCTCCTTCGCCTTGGCGAGGAATGAGCGTACCCTGGCGGTGTATTCCACCGGGTGGTCTTTGTATGCCATGGCGTGCTCCGAGCCGGGGGCAATCCAGATTTCCTTGTATCCCTTGGTTTTGGCGTCGAAGTTCTTGTAAACGTCGCCGGTGGGCACGAAGTCGTCGCACTCGCCGTGGATGAAGAGCATCGGCTTGTCGCATTTTGCGAGCTGCTTTACCGACGAAGCCTCCTTGAAAGTCCAGCCGTAGCGGTTCTTCGTGACGATGCTTGCGCTGTTGAGGACGGGGAAGGGAGGAAGGTGGAACGAATCCTTGAGGTTGTGGGCGAACTGGTCCCAGACCGAGGTGTATCCGCAGTCTTCGACGAAGGCCTTTATGTAGCCCGGAAGCTCTTCTCCGCTCACCATCATGGTGGTTGCGGCGCCCATCGACACTCCGTGGATTACCATAAAGTCGTCGTTCCAGATATTGTGCGCGAGGCCGGCGAAGCGTATCACGTCAAGCCTGTCGAGCCATCCCATCTGGATTGCGCGGCCCTCGGACTCTCCGTGATAATGCAGGTCGGGAACCATTACGTTGTAATTGAGCTCGTCGCGGTACATCCTCACGAGATTCAGGAAGCAGATGTGGTTGTCGGTGTAGCCGTGCACGACTACCGCGGTACCGCAGGCTTCGGCGGGTTTGGAAGCGGGAGCGAACACTGCGTGCAGCTTGTATCCGCCCTCTCCGGTAATGGTGGTGTCGCGGAAAACTCCGCTTCCGTGCAGATTATCATACCAGGCGATTATGCCGGGGTAGCGACTCTCGGTCTTGGCCCTGTCGCCCTCGAAATCGTTGCCGTGCTCTTCGGGCTTGAGAGCGTAGTCGGACATGTATCTGCCCGCTACGCATCCGCCTGCAAGAACGGCGGCGACGGCCAGTGCCAGTAAAGAATTAATGCTTTTCATATGGTATATCAGTTTTTGTATCTGTATTCAGGCCTGAGTTCGAGCAGCGTTGCGCCGGCGTGAGAGCCGGGATAGAAGCTGATGTAGTACTTGCCGGCAGCGTAGAACATCGATTCCGATTCGATGGTGTCGCTTATGCTGAGAACGGTGACGAGCTTGCAGTCCCATCCGTAAACCACGATTTTGTTACCGTTGGTGCCTCCGCTCATCGGGAAGTAGATGTAACTGTCGTCGCTGCCCATGCCCTGGGCGGTGAAACCGGTGCTGTCGGTGCGGGTGGCAGACTTCGTTACCTTGAAGTTTCCGTCGGTGATATACAGCGACTTGCCTCCCTGGCTGATGGCGTAGCTCGCCCGCAATGCGTTGTAGGTGATGGCGCCGCTGCCCACTGTTATATTAATGTTGGAGCCGGGCTTGAGGGTGGCCGCATCCACGGGAGTGAGGATTTTGCCCTCTGACTGCCCGTGGGCTATGATGAGCCTGGAGTTGGCGTCGTCGTAGGTCATATCGTTGGCATGGCCCGCGTTGAATACTTCCGACTGTCCGGCGCTCTTGCGGGTGGCTATATCGTATTTGTACACGATGGCCCTCTTGTCGTCGGACGAACGGTTGAGTATGTAGAAATACTTGCCGTCGGAAGCGGCGCCCTGCGACACGTCAATCCCGTCTTCACCGTAGCAGTTGAGTACCGGTGCAGTCTTGAGGTCGAAGGGGAGTCCGTTGGCGAGAAGGTATGCCAGCAGCTGCGGGTCTTCCTTCGCTTCGACGATTTCGGTGTTCTTGGGGACGGTTATCCTGTCGCCATTGCGCCAGGCTCCTTCGTCCTTGATTCTGTCGGCAACGGCCTTTACGCCCAGGGCAGTCCAGCTGTCGTTGCTGCCGGCAATGACGAGCTTGTGGCCGGATGTAAGGATGCAGTAGCCGTCTTTGCCGTCAAGGAGCGAGAGGGCGGCCTTGTGTTCGTCGCGCCCCGAGGCTCCGACGAGGATTTCGCAGAGGCGGACTGCAGAGCTCTTGCCGGATACCACTTCAAGACTCACGGAAGTCTTGCCGGCGATGAGCGACGACAGAGCGTCGGCGGAAGTCTTGTCGCTGCCGTAAACTATATAATAATTGCTTGTGCCGAAACGGGTTATATCAAGGTCGACCGGCTCCTCGGGGGCCGGCTGCGGGTCGGGGTCCTGCTTGTTGCAGGAGAAGGTCACTACGGCGGCCATGAGGATTGCCGCGGCGAGTTTGACGGTCTTTGCTTTCATAGTTGAAAATTTTCCAAATATAACAAAATATGCCTATATTTGGAAATTATTAACTATGTAATTGATAAGTAATGAAAAAACTAATTCTCTCAGGCCTGCTTCTTGCTGTGGCCGCACTTACAGCCACTGCGGAGGAGACCGCTTCCGGAGAAATCGTGAAGAAGGGCATCAACTTCGGCCCCCTTCCCGCCATAGGATATTCCTCCGACCTCGGCTGGCACTACGGCGCCCTTACCGATATCTTCTGGTACGGCGACGGCTCCACCTATCCAGATTATGTATGGAAGGCGAATGTCGAGGCCTCCTGGTATTCAAAGGGCAACTCCGTGTACCACAGCTTCTTCGACAGCAAGTACCTGATTCCCGGCATCCGTTTTTCCGCTTCCGTTTCCTACTTCGGCAACAAGACCACCAATTTCTACGGCTTCAACGGAGCCTCGTCGCTCTATGTGCCTGAACTTGACAAGATTCGTGAGGGGCAGGGATTCTATCTTATGGAGCGCAACATTTTCCGCGTTGCCACCTGCTTCCAGGGCAAATTCGGTTCAAGCAAGTGGGGCTGGGCAGCAGGCCTTACCTACTGGAACATCAAGACCGGCCACTCCAGGAACAAGGGTCTCATCCCCAACTCCGACATCTCTCTTTACGACATTTATGTAAACAACGGCATCATTCCCGAAGCCCAGAAGGCCGGGGGACAGCATCTTGAGCTCAAGGCCGGAGTTGTGTTCGATACCCGCGACCACGAGAACAATCCCACCCGAGGTACCAACCTCGAAGTCTATTTCTTCGGTTCCCCCGACATCATCAACCGCCGGGCGGCCGCGGCAGACCGCACCGACTACGTAAAGCTCGCAGTCCATTTCAAGCAGTTCTTCCCTCTGGCAGACAGGCTCGTATTCGGAAGCCACCTCGCTTTCCAGGGCCTCATCTGGGGCAACGCTCCCTACTATATGCTGCAGAGCATCCAGGCCATCAATATGAAGCAAATCAATACCGAAGGCCTAGGCTCCACCTGCACGCTGCGCGGTACCATAGCCAACCGCCTCCAGGGCAACAGCTACGCCTGGGGCAACTTCGAGCTTCGCTGGAGCTTTCTCAAGTTCCGCTGGATCAATCAGAACTGGACTCTTGCCACCAACCCCTTCTTCGACATCGGAATGATAGTGGATCCCTACAGGATGGGTGCACTCGAAACGCTTGCCGGTGATTCCTCACTCGTGGCCGTAGTAGGCGACAAGCCATATTACGCTTCCGACTTCTACACCGGCAAGAAGGAGCAGATACATATGGGCGCCGGTATCGGACTCCACGTGATTATGAACCAGAATTTCAACATTAATTTCGAGTTCGGCAAGTGCTTCGACCGCAACGACGGGGCCGGCCTCGGAATCAACGTGGGCCTGAACTACATCTTCTAGTCTTCTGACATACAGGCCGTTATGGCCTTATATAATTCAGGGAACCGTCCGGACAGTTTGACCGGGCGGTTCTTTTCTAGGAAACAGTGGGTGCTGGAAGCCGTGAATACCGTACGGCCGCCGCAGAACATCGTGTAGCCGAAGCTTAACTTGAGTTCGCTCATATCCAGCACTTTGATTTCCACTTCGATGACATCCTTGAATGTGGTGGGCTGCCTGTACTTGCACTCCAGCGAGACTACGGGCGACACGATGCCTTCAGCCTCCATCTTCTCGAAACCGTATCCGAGCCTGTCCATCCAGTCGATGCGGGCTTCTTCCATTATCCTTATGTAATTGGAGTGGTGGGTGACTCCCATCCTGTCGCACTCGTAGTACCTGACCTCGTGCCTGTATCGGTAGTTGCTCATAATATTGACGCTATGCTTTCGTAATACTTTTTGGATACCGGTATGCCGCCCTCGATGCCGTAGCCGAGCTCGGCGTAGTTCTGCCCGTTCTCGTCTTTGCGTATAAGCTTCACGTGCCCGGGATTCACTATGTAGCAGCGGTGCGTGCGGGCGAATCCGGCCTGTTCGCACAGGGTCTCGACGCTCTTCATCGAGTTGCGCAGCTGGAAGCGCCTGGGCACGTTGTTGTCGAGATAGTGGATGATTATGTAGTTCTCGTTGGACTCTATATAAAGCACTGAAGCTGCCTCGGTGATGAATTTCAGCTGGTGGCGGTTGTCGTAGAACTTGAGCCTGGCTCCTTCCTGCGGGGCGTTCTTCGCCTTGCGGGCTTCATCGTAGCAGAACCACAGGGTAAGCATCAGGTAGGGGAGAAGGAGCAGCGTCCCCAGAGATGCAAGTGTGCGGCTGAAGGTCCACAGGTATCCTTCAGCCCCCCTGCCCATAAGCGTAAGATACATGGCGGTAAACGCACATACTGTCACGGCCTCGGCAAGGCACCATAGGGCATAGCGTCCGATGGTCATCGGCAGCGTGCGCCTGAGGAAGTAGAACGCCAGCCTGAATGCAATCATCGTCAGCAGGCAGATTGCAAATACTATTGAAATGTTGAACGAGAGAATATTGCGTATGCCAGGCAGGTCTTCGCCCATATGAAGCAGCCTGCACAGGGGCGCGGGCTCATAAAGCAGGGCTATGATGAAGCCCAGCGGAATGGCCGCGGCATATATGAGGTTGGGGAAGAAATGCCCCAGCGCTTTCGGATAAGTGTTCATTTCCGTCACAATTTTTGGTGTGACAAATATAATTCTTTTATTCATTCGTCACAAATTTTACGGTATTTCGTCACTTTTTACTGTCTTTGGTCACATAATATGACTTTCGGTGGCAACCCTTTTCCCCTCCGGGCACTCCGGACTACCTTTGCATCGCAAACCAAAAAACGAATTGCTATGACACTCCCGGAATGCACGCGGCTCGAAAACTCCGCAATCATATATCCTTCTTGCAGAACCCGCAAGTACGCATCAATGTTCCGCGTATCGGTAACGCTGGACGAGGACGTTGACCGTGATATCCTCGGCTCTGCGCTCGAAACCACCGTCGAACGCTTCCCCAGTTTCAGGTATTCAGTCCGCAACGGGCTCTTCTGGTGGTTCCTGCAGAAGCTCGAGAACAAGCCTTCGGTGGCTCCGCCTTCGCCTCTGAGGCCCTTCAGCCTCAATGCCAACGGCGGTTATATGTTCCGACTTTCGAGCGACGGCCGCCGTCTTGACCTCGACGTCTTCCACGCCCTTACCGACGGCACCGGCGCAATGACTTTCCTCCTCAGCCTTACGGCAGAGTACCTCCGCCTGAGGTACGGGACCATTATTGAATACGGAAAGTGGGTTGTAAACCCTTTCGAAGAGCCTTCTCCCGAAGAGGTGGAAGACGGTTTCGACTATTTCTCCGGCGTCAAGGGCTCGCTCGATAACGAGCACAGGGCCTGGCACATCGAAGGACGGGATGAAAAGCCCGGACTTATCAATACTCTCGGTCTTTCGATGTCGGTTGACGATTTACGTAACGTCGCCCGCGAAAGGGGATGCACGGTTACCGAGCTCTCCACCGCCGTACTCCTGCAGTCGCTGCAGCAGCTGCGTTCCGCTTCGCCTTCCAGGCGCAAGAGCCCTTATCTTCGTATCGAGGTTCCGGTGAATCTCCGCCCCGTTTTCGGCCGCTCGACTCTCAGGAATTTCTCTTCCTATGTGTATATAGGTACAGACGTGCGCAACGGCGACCTGCCCTTCGACGCCATACTCGAGGAAGTCAAGTGCCAGAAGCGCCTGTTCACCCGCCCCGGCAGGCTGGTGACTAGAGTTGCCGCCAACGTGTCGCTGGAAGACAATCTGGCCATACGCTGCATTCCTCGCTTTATAAAGAAGCCGGTCATCAATCTGATCAACCGCCTGAAGGGCGACAATTACAGCAGTTATACTTTCTCCAACCTTGGAAATATCGAGCTTCCGGCTGCGATGCAGGAGCACGTGAAAGACATTCACTTCGTCCTCGGCCGTCCTATGCGCCGCAGCGGCGCGTGCGCCTGCGTCAGTTATGGAGGCAAGGTGAATCTCGACTTCTCGCGCAAAATCCGCGAAGACGGTCTGGAAAGGGCCGTGGTCGACAATCTCCGTGCCCTGGGAATCTGGGCCAGGGTGAGCGTCCCCTCCGACGCCTGCAGGCCGTCCTGCGGCTGGACTCCGGGCAAGCCGGTCTTCCGTTCCGGCCTTGCAGCCCTGAAATCGTACCTGCTTTTCTGAGCATTTTTGGGGTCATCTGCAAAGTTCCGTGTATGAGTTGATATAGATTTGTCCATTGCGCGTTAAGGTTGTACCTTTGCGTATATGGATAAGGATACTACACAAGTAAAGCTCTATGAGCACTTCCTCAGTTTCTTCCTACCTGAGGGT
>JAFSVP010000164.1 GCA_017444905.1 Bacteroidales bacterium | reverse complement strand
GTTGTTTTCGGAAAAGCCGCTCACCGAGTAGTTTACGATGAATGTGACTTCCGGGAACTCGCTCCTTACGGCCGAAAGATTATCTTCGGAGAAGCGGTATGCCACCACGAGGATTTCACAGCGTGCGGAGGTGTGCTCCCGTATGCTGCGAAGGCATGGACGGAGGTTGTCGGGCCTGTTCATGCACACTATTACGACGCTGACTTCGGGTGCGGTAGGTACCATTGTGAGGCAAAAATAGCAATTTTATGAGAAATTTTGCTAACTTTGCTTGTTTTGGTACAATGAATGAATCATTATGGCATTAGCAGATATCATCAAATCGATATTCGGCTCCAAGGTTGAACGCGACTACAAGTCGCTCAAGCCGGTGCTGAACAAGTTTTTCGAAGTCTATCCTTCAATCAACGCCCTGTCCGACGATGAGTTGAGGGAGCATAGCGCCGCACTGCGCAGGCGCCTTGCCGAGGTGGAAGCCCCCTTCGAGGAGCGTATAGCAAGCATACGCGAGGCCCTTGCGGGCGACATTCCCGTGGCCGAGAAGGAGAAACTTGCCGGCGAGTCCGACAAGCTCGTGAAAGACGAGGACGAGGCCATCGAGAAGTGCCTGACGGAGATTCTTCCCGAGGCTTTCGCCATCATGAAGTCCACCGGACGCCGCTTCAAGGAGAATGATACCATCACAGTAACCGCCACCGACTTCGACCGCGACCTGAGCGTGAACCACGATTTCGTGCGCATAGAGGGCGACAAGGCCGTTTACAGCAACCACTGGGTGGCGGGCGGCAACGAGATAGTGTGGGATATGGAGCACTACGGCGAGCCCGGCAAGAACGACAGGGAGCAGGCCGGCTCCGCCTGCCAGATTATCGGCGGCATCGCCCTGCACAAGGGAAAGATAGCCGAGATGGCAACGGGCGAGGGAAAGACCCTCGTGGCAACTCTTCCGGTATTCCTCAATGCTCTTGCCGGCAAGGGCGTACACGTAGTCACCGTGAACGATTACCTGTCGAAGCGCGACTCCGAATGGATGGGGCCCCTCTATATGTTCCACGGCCTCAGCGTGGACTGCATCGACAAGCACCAGCCCAACTCCGACGCCCGCCGCAGGGCCTACGAGTGCGACATAACCTTCGGCACCAACAACGAGTTCGGCTTCGACTACCTGCGCGACAACATGGCCGTCACGCAGGAAGACCTCGTCCAGCGCAAGCACCATTTCGCCATTGTCGACGAGGTTGACTCGGTGCTTATCGACGACGCCCGTACGCCCCTCATCATTTCAGGCCCGGTGCAGAAGTCTTCCGACGACGACGCCCAGTACAACGAGTACAAGCCCTATGTCGAGCGTCTCTACCAGGCCCAGCGCCAGCTCGTGAACAAATGCCTGAACGAGGCAAAGCGGCTGATTTCGTCGGGCGACGAGCGAGAGGGCGGCAAGCTCCTGCTCCGCGCCCACAAGGGTCTCCCCAAGTACCAGCCCCTCATCAAATATCTCTCCGAGCCTGGTATAAAGGTCATCCTCCAGAAAACGGAGAATTACTATATCCAGGACAACGAAAAGGAGATGCCGGTGATTACCGACCCTCTCTATTTCGTTATCAACGAGCAGCTAAACTCCGTAGTCAAGACCGACAAGGGCGATGCTATGCTGGCCGAAGCCGTGAACGACGACAATTTCTTCGTGCTTCCCGACGTCGGCGCCCGCACCGCGGAAATCATGCAGGGCGGCGGCACGGCGCAGGAAAAGCAGGCCGCGAAAGACGCCCTGATGGAAGAGTTTTCGCTGAAGAGCGAGCGCGTCCACGTGGTCGAGCAGCTTCTCAAGGCATACGCAATGTTCGAGAAGGACGTCGATTACATCATCTCTCCCGACGGAAAGGTGAAGATAGTCGACGAGAGTACCGGCCGTATCATGGAGGGGCGCCGCTGGAGCGACGGCCTGCATCAGGCTGTAGAGGCGAAGGAAAACGTGAAGGTGGAGGCTTCCACCCAGACTTTCGCCACCATTACCCTCCAGAACTATTTCCGTATGTATCATAAACTTGCGGGTATGACAGGTACTGCCGAGACGGAGGCCGGCGAGTTCTGGAGCATATACAAGCTGGACGTGATGGTGATTCCCACCCACCGCCCGGTGGTGAGGACCGATAACGACGACCTTATCTACAAGACTAAGAAGGCCAAGTACGCCGCGGTGATAGACAAGGTAGCCGAGCTTTCTGCAGCCGGCCGTCCTGTCCTGGTGGGTACCACCGACGTCGAAACCTCCGAGCTCCTTTCAAGAATGCTCCGTATGCGCGGCATCCGTCACAACGTGCTGAACGCCAAGGAGCACGCGAGAGAGGCTGAAATCGTGGCCCAGGCCGGACAGAGCTCCACCGTGACGATAGCCACCAATATGGCGGGCCGCGGTACCGATATCAAGCTCTCGGAAGAAGTGCGCAATGCCGGAGGCCTTGCCATCATAGGTACCGAGAGGCACGATTCGCGCCGTGTCGACCGCCAGCTTCGCGGCCGCGCCGGAAGGCAGGGCGACCCGGGTTCTTCGACCTTCTATATCTCTTTGGAAGACAAGCTGATGCGTCTGTTTGGCTCGGAGCGCATAGCCGGTATGGTTGACAGGCTCGGAATGAAAGACGACGAGGCCCTCGAGAGCTCTATGCTGTCGGGCGCCATAGAAAGGGCCCAGAAAAAGGTCGAGGAGAACAACTTCGGCATCCGCAAACGCCTTCTCGAATACGACGACGTGATGAATTACCAGCGCGAGGCCGTGTATTCCCGCCGCCGCAACGCCATTTCGGGCGACAAGATTGAAATCGACCTCAGCAATATGATGGTCGACGCCGCCACGGTGTTCGTTGAAAAGACCGGCAGGATGTCGCTTGAGGATTTTCGCGAGAGCCTTATGGCGAGGTTCTCCATCGACCTTGAAATGTCTGACGAGGAGTTTGCGAAGATTCGCGACAACGAGCTTGTCGAGCGTATCGTGGAAGTTATGCGCGAGACCTGGCGCCGCAGGATGGACTCCATCGACGAGAAACTCTATCCTATCATAAAGGAAGTGTATGAGAAGCAGGGCTCGATGTACCGCAACATAGCGATTCCGGTTTCTGACGGCCTCAAGACCATCACCCTTTCCGTAAATCTCGAGAAGGCATACGGCAACGGCGGGCACGAGGTGTCGGCCACGCTCAGCCGCAACATCGTCCTTTACCAGATTGACGAGCACTGGAAGCAGCATCTCCGCGATATGGACGACCTCAAGCAGAGCGTGCAGAATGCGGTTTACGAGCAGAAAGACCCGGTGGTGCAGTACAAGCTTGAGAGTTACAACCTCTTCTCAGCGATGCTCGAAGAGCTTAACCGCGACGTGCTCTCCTTCCTCTTCAGGTCGTTCATTCCCCTGAGCGACAGGCCTTCACAGCCCCAGCGGGCAGTGAAGCCTTCGACCGATATGTCGAGGATGCGCGCCCAGCACAACGAGCTGAGCACCAACGGCGAACAGAAAGCCAACACCCCCGTGAAGGTGGATAAACACGTAGGAAGAAACGATCCCTGCCCCTGCGGCAGCGGTTTGAAATACAAGAATTGTCATGGCAAAGGACTTGTTTAGCTCAATAAGGAGAATGACTAAAATCGCGGAACCCGTGGATGTCAATGATGTAAGCCGCATTGCCGAGACCACTTCGCTGGCCGGCTCCCTTGCCGCCCGCAGCGATATACGCGTTGACGGTCGTATTGAAGGAAAGCTGTTTTCGGAAGGGCGCGTCGTCGTGGGCGAAAAGGCTGTCTTAGAAGGCACCGTCCTGTGCTCCGACCTCGACCTTTGGGGCGAAATCAGGGGCGACGTGTATGTGAAGAACCTACTCTCGCTCAAGAGCCCTGCAAGGGTTACGGGCAGTATTCACGTCCGCAAACTCCAGGTGGAGATGGGCGCATCCGTAAACGGCAGCTGCAGGATGATATCCGAGGAAGATTTCGACGCCTGTCTCGAAGGCATCGGAGCCCCCGGGAGCGGCACTGCTGAAGAAGTAGCCGGCGACGACGGCTCTATACCCGGTGAAGATTAAAAAGCTTCACTGAACTCAGACTGAATGCAGCGTCGAAGCAGCGGTATTCTATATGGGCGCCTATCTTTTCGCCCTTGTGTGTTACGAACTCCTGGCAGAATCCCATTTCTGTCAGGGTTTTTAAGTCACAGCCCGTCTTGCCCAGCCGCAGCATCTTGTCGAGGATTTCATAATTCCTCGACAGACAGTCTATGGTGTGAATCCTTGTCAGCCTGACGCGCTCCTTGTTCCTGTTGTGCCAGTGGCAGCGGCAGTACTTGTTGCAGAAGCGCTTCCCCTTGCGGCCGAACAGGGGCTCACCGCATTCCAGACAGCATTCAGTGTGCTCCTCAGATACGATTTCTTTCATAGTCGGGCAAATATGCAAAGCCCTTCGGAAACGGTCAATACTTTCCTGCGGGCCTGGTGCAGTTTTTTACGATTCTGTATTATTTGCAGCTTACGTAACGAAGTAAGAATAATTTGTCGTCTTCAGAATAGCTGGCAGAATCCTGAATTTTTCCGCTGAAAAATATAAAAACGTAAAAAAGGCCGGCTCGCGGGGCTCTTTTCCGGGCCGGCCTGCGAGTATATAAAAAGGAAAGGCCGTCCTTTGCACCGGGCCGATGGTTGGCCGGATGCCGCCGGGTAGCCCGTACAAAGTCAAACTAAACTGAAAAACTTTATGGAACAAATCAACAGGATCGAGCTCCTCGGCACCGTCGGGAGCGTCAGGACCCAGAAGGTGGGCGACCGGCTTATGGCTAAATTCTCAGTGGCTACCAACAGGGCTTACAAGAACCGCGACGGCGAACCTGTCATCGACACCCAGTGGCACAACATCACCGCATTCGAGGGGAGGGGAGTGAAAGATATCGGGCAAATCGAAAAGGGTACTACGGTGCATCTGTTCGGCAGGCTCCAGACCCAGCGCTTCACCGGCTCCGACGGGGCGGAACGCTCGATTACCGAAGTAATCTGCAATTCTCTCGAGCTGATTCCCGACGGCGAGAATATCCAATATGAAATGTAGTACGGCAATGAGAAGAATAATTACCGCGTGTGCCGCGCCTCTGGCCTCTGTCCTGCTTTTCCCATCCTGTACCCGCGACCGTATTGCAGCTGAAGTGCAGCCTGACGAGGGGAAAGTGCCTTTTACAATTATAGTCGGGGGCGGCGCCGGAGCCGCGACCCGCTCTACCGCATCGTCGGCCTCCGACTGCAGTCTCAACGACGTGCAGGTTTTCATCTTCAACTCCTCCGGCGCGCTTGAGGCGTCGTCAGGTATCATTACCGGTACTACGGACGCCCAGTTCAGCCTGATTCCCGGAAACAAGACAGTATGGGCAGTAGCCAATGTGGGGAGCGTGATACCCGGAGTAAGTTCCCTGACTGCATTTCGCTCTGCAACGAGCCGGCTTTCCGACAATACTCAGGGAGACTTCATAATGAGCGGAAGCACTGAAGTCATGGTCGGGACTGGCGGCGAAGCTTCGGTAACCGTGCGCCATATCGCAAGCAAAGTGGTGATAGACAGTATAAGAAGGGATTTTACCGTCTCGGCCTACAAGGGGATACCCCTGACTATCAAGAATATATATTTGAGCAACGTGGCGGGCGACAGTGATTACGCCTGTTCCGGAGGCGCTCCTTCACAGTGGTTCGCGAGGCTGGGCAGCGTGTCGGATTTCGGAGCTGTCTCGGCGCTGATCGCAGATACCGGAGTGAACCACGCCCTTGCCGACGGTACCGGCTATACCGTCACCCATACCTTCTATGCCTATCCCAATCCGGTGGAGACCGACTCCGCAGGCGGCACCTGGTCGCCGCGCCGCACAAGGCTCCTCGTGGAGTGCGATTACAACGGCCGCACCTGCTATTATCCCGTAACCCTCCCTGCAGGAGGTGAAGGCACGCTCGAGCGCAACCGCGTCTATCACATTTCCCGCCTCACACTCACCCGCCCGGGCTCGGAAAACCCCGACGACCCCGATTCGGAGGTCAGCTCCGAGGTGAACTGTACCGTTGAAATTACCGTATCCGACTGGGAGGGCGACGTCTCTTATACTGAAACATTCTGAAACCAAACCAATATGTTGCGAAGCCTGAACCTGATGACGATACTTCTCCTCTGCTCCTGCTCGGTCAGGGAGAACAGGGACGTCTGTCCCTGTGCCCTGTCCGTCAGGGCGGCGGAAAGCCTGAAAACCGACGGAGACGTACTCGTAACCGTCGTTCAGGACGGTGTCGTGGCGGCGGAGGGGAGCTTCAGCCGCGAGCGTTTCGATGCCGGGCTGTGCGTCCTGAACGTACCGCGCAGACAATCTGTAGTAACGGTGTTCTCAGGCATTACCGGGATGAGGAAGGATGGCGGCAGGCAGCTGGAGATAGGACTGGAGCGTGATTGTGACGAGATTTACAGCTGCTCCTGCCGTACTTCCCCCTCGTCGGACAGTCTGGAATGCATCGTTACTCCGCACAAGAATTACGCAAACCTGAACCTTGAAATGTCAGGTATGCCGGAAGGGGCCGATATCTGCATAGTGGGAGGAGTGCAGGGATATGACCTGATTACGATGGAGCCGTTGCAGGGCCCCTTCCGTTGCATACCGGAAGCGGCTGGAGGCGAACCGGGGGCCGGGACTATCGCCTACCGCCTGCGGCTTCCCAGGCAGCTGGATGATTCTCTCTGCTTGAATGTCACGGTGGGCGACAGCCTTTTCCGTTCGGTGAGCCTGGGACGCGTCATAGCCGACAGCGGATACAGTTTCGATGAGCCCGACCTGCCCGACATAAGCGTTTACATAGACCTTTCAAAGCTGAGCCTTTATCTTGAGGTTGCAGGATGGGAGGTCATATCTTACTCTTTGCTGGATTATTGACACTGATATGAAAAGAATTGCAATCCCCGTGCTTATGCTGTGCGCCCTGGCGGCTTGCACGCGGCTTGAAAACGCTTCTCCGGAAACTGCCGGAGGAAGAGAGAAGAGCGTGTGCATACGCATTTCGAATTCTCCGGGTGCATCCGCTCCGGCTTTGCAGGATGGTCCGGACCATGCCAAGCCTGCCGGGCTGCCGCCTGCTTCGAAGAGCAGCGTGTCGGCCCCTGAAGACGGAATATACACGCTCGACATTTATTTCTATTATGACGGCTCGCTGGTCGATTACCGTACTGTCCATTCCAATCCGGGCGGTGCCGGGGCCTGCGAGGTGGAAGTCTCGCTCAGGCAGGATGCCGCTTATGAAATGCTGGTGATAGCCAACAGCCCGGTGCGCGGCTTCCCCTCAAGCCTTGAAGAAGCCCTTGCGCAAAGCTACCGCTGCGGGGGTGCGGGGGAGTGGAGTGCAGGAGGCCTGCCGATGTGCGGGCGTGCAAGCATAAGCGTGACCGAATCAACCGATACCATAAGCGTGGGCCTCACGAGGCTGGTGGCACGGCTTGACCTCACAATAGACACTTCGGGCATGAGTCACGGAAGCATTGAATTCACTTCGGTGGCGGTGCGGCATATGAGCCTTTGCTGCAGCTGGTTCGCTTCTTCCCGGGCGGAAAAAGCCTCTGACGTGGGCGACGGTGACTGCTCGGCTCCGGGAGACCTTTCCCGTATAAACTCGGGCGGAAGGCTTTACAGTACGAGTTATTACCTTATGGAAAACAGGCAGGGGACCCTGCTC
>JAFSVP010000163.1 GCA_017444905.1 Bacteroidales bacterium | reverse complement strand
CGAGGGCAGGAACTTCTCGACTATCATCTCCACGAGCTGCACGAATGCGGCGATTACGGCGATGAAGACGATGAAGCTGAGGAAGCTGAGGTCGACCGAAGCGAACTGCTCCCCGAGCCACGAAAGGGCGCCGGGCTGCAGTACGTAGGTGTTGAGCACCCAGTTGAGTGGCAGCGTGCAGAGAAGCACGAAGATAACGGCGAGTCCGAGGCCGTTGGCCGTCTTTACGTTCTTCGATACCGCCAGGTAAGAGCACATACCCAGGAAGTATGCGAAGATCATATTGTCAACGAATATTGACTTTACGAATAAACTGATGTATTCCATAAGGCTCGCTCTCTTTTAGTTTTCCTGAAGATCCTTGTCGCAGGCCCTGTGAACCCAGATTATGCATCCGAGGAGAATGAGGGCGAACGGAGGGAGGATGACGAGGTTGTTGGGAATGTATGCCGCAGGCAGCACCTGCACTCCGAAGAGGGTGCCGCTGCCGAGCAGCTCGCGGAAGAAGGCCACCACGATGAGTATCAGTCCGTAGCCCACGCCGTTGGCGAGTCCGTCGAGCAGCGAGGGAATAGGCTTGTTGCCGAGGGCGAAAGCCTCGATGCGGCCCATTACGATACAGTTGGTGATGATGAGTCCGATATAGACAGAAAGCTGCTTGTCGATGGCGTAGGTGCCTTCGCCGGCCTTCAGAATCTGGTCGACGAGAATCACCATCATTGCCACGACGACGAGCTGCACGATGATGCGCACGCGGTTGGGGATGGTGTTGCGCAGGAGCGAGCACACGAGGCTCGACAGTCCGGTGACGAGAGTCACGGAAAGGGCCATCACGCAGGCGCCCTTGAGCTGTACGGTCACGGCCAGGGCCGAGCAGATGCCCAGCACCAGCACGGTGATGGGGTTGCCCTTCAGTACGGGATTGAGGATGGTTTCTTTAAGTTTCTGTGCCATGGCTTATTCCTCCTCTGCTTCTTCAGTTGTTTCTTCAATGGCGTGCTCTTCCAGCGCGTGGAAGAAGGCGCCCATGCCCAGATGCTTCTCGTAGGCTCCGAACCAGGTGTTCAGGGCTTCGTTGAGACCCTTGGAAGTCATAGTGGCGCCGGTTATGGCGTCAACTGCGTTGGTTGCACCGGTGGCTTCGGCGTTCTTCTCGAGCCTGAAGGCGGGGGCGTCGCCCCATTCGACGGTCTTGCCCGAGAACTTCTCGCGGAACCAGGGCTCGTCCTTGATTTTGGCGCCGAGGCCCGGAGTCTCGCCCTCGTGGTCGAAGTAGGCTCCGGCGATGGTGCGGCAGTCGGGCTCGAACGCCACGTATCCCCAGACGGGGCCCCAGAGGCCCGCGCCGTAAACGGGAATGACTATCCTTCCGCTCTTGAATATATATACGGGAAGGGTGGCCTCGCCGCCGGCCTTGATGGCCTTGTCCTGCGGCTTGAGCTTGTCGATGAGCTGGATATTGTCTTTCGATACGCCGAGCTCGCCGTTCTTCTGCCCGTCAAGGCCTATGGTGTAGGCTTCGCTGATATTGTTGGCATAGAGCGAGAGCACTTCGGCGTTGCCGGAAGCGTAGAGCTTCTCGGCGGGTGCTATCTGAGCCGCGGTCATCATCTGGCGGAGCGTTTCGGCCTTTGCGTTGGCCTCCTGGGAGGGGCCGAGTTTCATCGATACGAAGGCCAGCGCCGCCGACACGATTACTACCACTATCGTGGTGTAAACGATTGTATATACGTTGCTGTTGGTATTCATGGCTATGCGGCTTTAAATTTCCGCGCCCTGCGGGCGATGTGCGCTCCGGTCACGAGATGGTCGATGAGAGGGGCGAAGGTGTTGAGAAGCAGGATGGCCAGCATCATTCCCTCGGCGTAGCCGGGGTTGAAGAGGCGTACCGTAATGCAGAGCATGCCGATGAGGAGGCCGTAAATCCACTTGCCGCACTCGGTCTGGCAGGATGTGACGGGGTCGGTGGCCATGAACACGGTACCGAAGGCGAAGCCTCCGTAGAGAAGCTGCATGTAGAAGGGGATGTCGGTGACTCCGGCCACGT
>JAFSVP010000162.1 GCA_017444905.1 Bacteroidales bacterium | reverse complement strand
GGAAGTCCCTTGTAGCGCAGATCCACCGGTACGGTTACGTCCGCCTGGCTTTCGCCCGTTGCGGGGAATTTTGTGCAGTATGCGCGCCTCGGGTCGTCGGTATTGAGAGTTGAAGACCAGTACAGGCCGAACTTATCCTTGTCATAGACTTCGTCTCCGTCAATGCAGCCGGCCGCCGGCAGAAAGACGGTGCCGCCCGTCAAGCTGTTGGTAACGGCCAGACACTTCACGCCGTTGACTTCAGTCCATTTCACGCTGCTCCTCGGGTGATAGAGCAGCTCCTCCCATTCTTCGCGGGTAGGCATACGCCACGCGCCGCCGAGCAGCTCGTACACGATGTCGTCGCCGGGGTCAAGCTCAGTCAGGTCGTCGGTCATATCTCCCCAGCCGTAGTCCGCTTTGCTGCAATACTTCGTCAGAGTGTAGCCGTTGCCCTTCGAGAAAGGATAATAGCCCCAGCTGTAGTAGGAAGTGGTTTCCTTGCTGCCCCAGGCATAGTAATCGCCGGTCTCTTCGGGAGCCGTGGCTCCGAGGTTGTACGAAGCCCAGCGAATCTTGAAGCCCTGCCAAACGGTCTTGAAGGATTCGCCAAGCGGAGTAAGGGGCTTTACCCAACGCACTTCGCAGTAATCGCTCAGTCCGCCGCTTACCGAGGTGGCGGTAATCGTAGCCTTGCCCTCGGAAAGGACGGTGACGGTGCCGTCCTGCTCAACCTTCACTATATCCGGTGCACTGCTCTGCCAGGACACGCGCTTGTCTGCCCAGGCGCCACCGTAAACGTGGACGGCGACTTTCTTCGATTCGCCGGCGGAAAGGGCATATTTCTTCTTCTCTATGACTACCGACCTCACCTCATCGGAATGCTCATCCCATACGGCACGGACACAGTCTCCGAACAGTCTGCCATCGGAGACAGCAGATATGGCTGAAGCAAAACTCGCGTGCAAGGCCTGACGCGGCGTATCAGTATCAAGGTCGGAAGTCCAGTATATGCCGTATCTACCAAGATTGCTGACCCCGGTGGAGTATCTCTGGCCGCAGGCGGGCAGGAACAGCGTCACGCCGGTAAAACCGTCCTTGTTGCTCGTCAACAAAAGTCCGTTGATGCCGCTCCCCTTGTAATTCTCCGTCCACTCGAGAGTGCAGTTTGACCTGAGTTCCACAACTTCGTCCTTTGACGGCATACGCCAGTATCCTCCAAGCATCGCTACAGCCGCATCGTCTTCCGTCTCAAGGACGGTAAGATCGTCGGAGTAGCCTTCGTATCCATAGGAAGCATCGCAGCAGTACTTCGTCAGCTGCGTCGATTTGCCCTTGCAGTACTTGTAGGTAGGGTAAGTAAAAACGCTCTTGGGCTCGGTCTCGCCCCAGGCGTAGTAGAAACCGTATTCAGTTTCGTCCATCGCTCCGAGGTTGAAGGGGGCCCACTTTACGCTGAGGCCGAGGTCAACGGGCTGCATCGAGGAATACGAGCCGGCCTTGGCGTCGATTCCGCGCACGACTCCGAACGTGGCGCGCTTTGCACCCGGGTAGGAATTGCTTTCGTAGGAGGCAAAGGAGCCGTCGGTCTTTATGTAGGTAAGGCTGAGGGTGTGAGCCACCGGGGTTTCGATGCCGGGGAGAACCACGAAATACTCCTTGCCGGGGACGAACTCCCCGCCTCCGGGAGCCATGACGGTGGTATATGGAGACATAGGTTTCAACGACTGGATAACGGGAATGCCGTCGGAGCCCAGGTACGCCTTCACGGTGCCGTTCAGCGGCGCCGCTGCATCCTTGAGCTTTATATACCTTATTCCCGTGGTCTGCACGGTGAACTTCATACCGCCGCATACCGCATACATCGTGAAGGGCTCGTCGAGAGTGCCGAAGCCCAGCGAAGGATACATTCCGGGGCCGAAAGAGCCTTCCGCGGCTTCCTGAATATCAGGCAGGAAGAAAGTGAAAACTCCCGTTGAAGCGTCGAACTCCGCCTTGTCGGAATACGGATACAGGCACCAGAAATCCGACACCGGACCACCCTCGTTGCCCGAAAGCGTACCTTCGAAATCCACCGTGGCGCCAGGGACCGTGTTTGTGGAAACGAACTTGTCGCCGCCGTCGGTAGAAGATTTGGTAAAGACACTGATGGCGTCGCCAGGCTGCCAGTAAACCTCTGTACCGCCTTCGGTGACGCAGGTCCTGGAAGAGAGGCCTGACTCAGCACTTGCAGTAAGGACGATTCGTTTGCCTTCGGGAGCCTCGTCGCCGGTGAGATCCCGTGTACAGGCTGCGCTCATCACGGCCGCTGCGGCCATAACGGCAAAAATGTAACGCGTCTTCATATCGTCCACTCCTCATAGGTTAAATCCTCGTTCGAACCCGCCTTCGGGCTCTCGCATAACAGGTACGCCGCCTCCTGCAGCGTATATTCCATCTCCGGGGAGGAGTATGGACGGAAAGATTCGCGGTTCATTGCTCGTAAATGATTATAACGCAGTAAATATAGCAATTATTTCTAAATCGGGAAAATGATGAATACGAGAGCGTCCCAGAGCGCGTGGCTAAGTACCAGAGCCGGCAGGGCCTTGGGGCGGAGCCTGTATATTAAGCCCCATACCGCACCGGCGACGAGGGCCGCCATCACCAGCATGAAGTTCATCGAAGGGACGTGTATCAGGGCATAAACCGCCGCCGTAATGAGGAAAGCGGCGTTCCCGCCGTTTCTGCCCGGCAGCGACTCCGCCAGCGTCCGCTGCACGTACCCTCGCCAGAAGAACTCCTCGGCAGGGCCGATCACGAACAAAAGGAGCAGGGCTATCGCCCACTGAGGCAGCCCCTGCTTCATTGAATACACGGCATCTACCCCGGGCCTGGCGAAATCGAACATAAGCGAGGACAGCTTGTCCCCCACCCAGAATATACCCCATAGAACAACGGCAAGCGCCACCCCGGCCACGACCTGCAGCAGTGGCCTGCTCACGGAGATACGGCCCGGCAGACGGAAGTCAAGGGCGAATGCAGTCAGCACGAGGGCCGACACCGACATAGACAGCCAGAAATTCAGGATGCCCCGCGTCAGCGGACTGAACATCCAGAACCAAAGGATGGCAGCCGTAAAAACGGCGATGCATAGGCGCCTGATGCGTTTTTCTCCGGCTGGCAGACTCATAGCACAGTAGCTTTTTTGAAGAGGTTACCCGACAGCTTAACCGTCTATCGGAGGAAACCTGCAATGAGAAGACCTGCGGCGAGAAGAAGAGAGAATACCAGCTGCAAACCTGCAGAGCCACGGTCGAGCCCCGACATAGCCTCTATTCCCACCTTCGGATAAGTTGCAGCCTTGCAGAAATTCTTCCATGCCGGCACTGCTGCGCCAAAGCAAAGGAGAGCAAGCGGATGCAGAAGACCCAGCACAACGGAAACTGCCACCGACACGAAGGGAACTATCATATAGATGCAGTACAGCACCGACGAGGCACGGCCTCCGATAAGCATTGCGAAAGTCCTGATTCCGGCTTCCCGGTCGGAGACGGTGTCATATGCATTATTGGCGTGAAGCACCGACACGGTAATGATACCGAGCGGAATCGAGAGCACCAGGGCCTCCGGGACCCAGGTCCCCGTGACGGCGTATGCGGTACCCAGCACCGGCAGGATGCCGAATATGATGAAGATATCGAGGTCGCCGAGGGCGTGATATTTCAGGAACGAATAAAGCAGGGTGAGGGCTACTGCTATGCCGCCGACAATCAGCAGCCCGGGGCCGCTCAGCAAGGTAATAGCCACGCCGACAGCAATTCCGGCGACGAACAGGGCGATGCTGAACTTCAGGTATTCCGCAGGTTCGAATTTATGGAATACGAGATTGGGGACTGCGAACGCGTTCTCGTTGTCCACACCGCTGCGGTAGTCGAACCAGTCGCTCAGCACGTTTCCGGCCGAATGAAGGACCACTATTCCCACCAGCGAGAGGACAAACACCAGATACGGAAGACATCCGCCGGGCACGAGCCCCTTGCTGAAAAGATATGGAAATGTAACTGCCACCGGCATAGCCGACACGGGGAACGACCAGTATCTGGTTACCGCCGCCCACTCTTTCTAACTGTGTTTTTTCATACTTTTATTCTTTCAGGTTTTAGAAACTGGTTTGAAATGGCTTTTCTTATTTCTTACAGTGTCTCAGGTTTCAGAAAACAAAAATACTGATTATTTCGTTATATTTGTCACGATATGGACGATAAAGACATCATATCCCTGCTGAAGCGGGAGGTAGTTCCCGCGGTGGGATGCACGGAGCCCGCAGCCGTGGCTCTCTGCTGCGCATACGCCGCCGAGGCTCTCGGCACGAAGCCCCGGAAAGTAGAAGTTAAGCTTAGCGCCAATATGCTCAAGAACGCCATGGGCGTGGGAATCCCCGGCACCGGAATGACCGGGCTCCCTGTGGCCATAGCCATAGGCACACTCTGGGGCAGGAGTGCCGACGGGCTTGAGGTACTGAAAGGCACCGACGCCCAAAGGCTTGCGGCGGCTAAGGAATTCATCGCCGAAGGCCGCATCAGCATAAAGCTATGCGAAGACTGCTGCGACACCCTGTACATACAGGTGCGCTGCACTGACGGCGACCTGCATTCCGAGGCCATAATCGCGAGGGAGCACAGGCTCCTGGTTTTCAGGGAGGGGCCCTGCTGCGAGACATTCGACATCCGCGCGAGCCTTGGCGGCAGCAATACGCAGCAGGAAGAATCCGCCGACGGCCTGAGCCTCAGGCGTGTTTTCGAATTCGCCACCACGGCGCCTCTCGAAGACCTGGAATTCATCAACGAATCGGCAAAACTCAACGAGGCCGCCGCCGAAGAGTCGCTGCGGGGCAATTACGGCCACGAACTCGGCAAGACGCTCTCCAGGCCACTTGGCAAGGGAATTCTCGGCGACAGTATCTTCAGCCATATAATCTGCGCCACTTCAAGCGCCTGCGACGCCCGAATGGCCGGGGCCTCAATCCCTGTAATGAGCAATTCGGGCAGCGGTAACCAGGGAATCGCGGCTACGATGCCGGTCGTCGTCTTCGCGCGAGAGAATCACAATACCGAGGAGGAACTCACGAGGGCCCTTGTCCTGAGCCACCTCACTGCCATTTACATCAAGCAGAGCCTGGGGCGCCTCAGCTGCCTCTGCGGCTGCGTAGTGGCATCTACGGGCAGCAGCTGCGGAATAACCTACCTTATGGGAGGAGGATACGAGCAGGTATCGGCAAGCGTCAAGAATATGATTGCCAACCTTGCCGGAATGGTGTGCGACGGAGCCAAGCCAAGCTGCGCACTGAAGGTGAGCAGCGGCGTCTCAACCGCCGTGCTGAGCGCAATCCTCGCTATCCAGAACCACTCCGTAACCAGCGCCGAAGGTCTCATTGAAGACGACGTGGACCGTACCATCCACAATATGACCCGCCTCGGCTCGCTCGGTATGCGCGAGACCGACCGTATGGTACTCGACATAATGACCCATAAACAGAAAGGCACGAATCAATAATATGGACAGAAGGAGCTTTCTCAGGACTGCAGGAGCCGCCGCCATCGCAGGTGCCGCGGCGCCCGCATTGTCGTCGTGTATCGGAGAATCAGGTACGATTGACGGCAATCTCATCAAAGACTCATACGAGACCGACCTGCTGGTCGTGGGCGGAGGGCCTTCCGGAGTATGCGCGGCTGTTGCGGCGGCCCGCAGCGGAGTGAAGGTTCTTCTGGCCGATTCTGGCAACTGCCTCGGAGGAATGGGCACCAAGGGTCTCGTAGGCCCGTTTATGACCTGCTACGACGCGGCAGGCGAGAGGATGATAATCCGGGGCCTCTTCGAAGAGATTGTTGACAGGCTTGTTGCCGCCGGCGCCGCCATTCACCCCTCAAAAATCCGCCAGGGCACGGAATTCACCGCCTGGATAAAGGAAGGCCACGACCACTGCACCCCCTTCGACCCCGAAGAGCTGAAGAAGGTATATGACCGCATCTGCGCCGAAGCTGGCGTGAAGGTGCTGTTCCATTCAGTCTTCGCCTACCCTGTCATGAAGGGGCGCAGGATTACCGGTGCCGTGCTTCTTACGCCATCAGGCTTCGAGCGCGTGAAAGCCCGTATGGTCATAGACGCCACTGGCGACGGCACGGTGGCTTACAGGGCGGGGGCGCCCTGCGTCTTCGGCGACCCCGAAAACGGGCGCGTGCAGCCCGCGTCGCTGTTTTTCCGCATCAACAACGTCGATACCGACAGGCTGATAGCCGACGTGGTCCCTCATCTTCCCGAGTTCCGCAGGGTTAACGGAGTGAGCTACCGCTGCCTCCACTGGAGGGTTGCCGAGGCCGAAGCGAACGGCGAGTGGGACCTTGCCCGCAAGTCGGTGAATATCTGGCGTTCAGTCGAAAAAGACCAGTGGGTAATCAACTGCACCCGCATTCACGGAGTCGATGCCACTAACGCAGAGAGCCTTACGGCCGCAGAAGTCGAAGGCCGCCGGCAGGTGGAGGAGCTTATGAACTTCTTCCACAAATACGTGCCCGGCTGCGAGAAGGCCACCCTTATGGGCACCGGCTCCACGATGGGTGTGCGCGAATCGCGCCACGTCCACGGCGACTTCGTACTGCCCGTGAGCGACCTTATCGAAGGCGTCGTCCCCGACGACAACATACTCCTTTCGGCTAATTCCATAGACGTTCACGGAGCTATGGGCGGCCCTGCCGGAGGACTTTATATGCCCATAAAGAAGAATCTTTACGGCATCCCCTACCGCTGCCTCATCCCCCGCGACGTCGAGGGGCTGCTGCTTGCGGGCCGATGCATATCCGCCGACTCCCCTGCGGCAGGCGCCATCAGGGTGATGCCTCCCGCAATGGCGATTGGCCAGGCCGCAGGTACTGCCGCAGCCCTCTGCCTTAAAAACGGAGCGAGCCCTGCGGCTCTGGATTACCAGGAGTTGCGCAGGGCCCTGCTTGCCCAGAAGGTATGTCTTGACGCTTAGGCGTCAGCAAAGCCAGCCGGCGGCCACCCGGCGTCAGCCTATGAAAATCCTGAGGCCATCGCTTGCCGACTGCAGGATGCGCTTCATATATCTCTTGTCGATGGCTACGCAACCTCCGGTCCAGGCCTTTGCGCCCCTGCAGTGTATGAATATGGCCGAGCCTGCGGGATAAGCGCAGGCGGAGTTGTAATCGGTCTGTATTCCGTAGTCGTACTCCGGCGAGAGTTCCCACATCCTTTCTCCTTCCGGAGGGTTCGAGCCTTCGTAGTCGGAGGGCTTTACAATCCTATTGTAGAAAGGCCCTTCAGCGTCGCAGGCTATGGTCCCCTCTTCTATTCTGATATAAGGGAGGATGATTCCGGAATGGAGAAGGACGCACCCGGGATCGGGCAGGATTCCGAAGGCCGCCAGCGGCTTCAGCTCTCCGGAAGGAGTCCTGGCATCGCCCTCGGCCTGTTTTCCGAGGCCGTTCTTACCTATCAGGGCCGGACAGCGGAAAACCATACTCCAGCCTCCTTTCCCGTTCTTCAAATAGAAGCGGGCTATAGCCTCCGAACCGCCCGTGCATTCCACGACGAGAAGCTCCCAGGCTTCGGGGTCGGCGGAATAATGCGATTTAATCTTTCGAAGGTTCATTCTTCTTGAGAAAGAGAATAAGCATCAGCGGCAGGGCGATGAGGGCCATTGTCGCGCTCACGGGCAGGTAAATGCCAAAATTAGCATATTTAACCACCAGGAAAGTCACCAGCAGCAGCAGCACGCCCATTACCGAGCCTGCAGCATAATG
>JAFSVP010000161.1 GCA_017444905.1 Bacteroidales bacterium | reverse complement strand
GGTCGGTGACGTTGAAGGCGACAGCGGTCTCGCTGCGGAGGCCGAGCTCCTTGTAGTTCTCGACCTTGGCCTTGGCGGCGCAGTAAACCACGAAATCGGGCTCCTGGTCGAATTCAGCCTCGTTCTGGGGACGGATGAACATATTGGTCACGAAATGGGCCTGCCACGCAACCTCCATGATGAAGCGAACCTTCATGCGGGTGTCCTTGTGGGTGCCGCAGAAGCCGTCCACCACGAAGAGGCGCTTGCCGCTGAGCTGCTTGAGTGCGAGGCCCTTGAGGACCTTCCACTGCTCGAGGGAAAGCTCGTGGTTGTCGTTGGGATAGTCGGGAGTGTTCCACCATACGGTGTCCTTGGAGTTTTCATCCATGACGATGTACTTGTCCTTGGGGGAACGGCCGGTGTAGATGCCGGTCATCACGTTGATGGCACCGAGTTCGGTAACCTGACCCTTGTCGAAACCTTCGAGACCGGGCTTGGTCTCTTCGTTGTAGAGTACTTCGTAAGTAGGATTGTACAGCACTTCGCTCACACCTTCGATGCCGTACTTGCCAAGATTGATTTTAGACATAACTATAAAAATTTGTGTTTGTTCAGATTCGCAAAAATAATCATTTTTTTACATATATTTGCTTTGTGAACGGAAAATTGTATCTCATCCCTTCACCATTAGGTGAATATGCCCCCTCGGAAGTGCTCCCGGCCCCGGTGCTCGACATAATTTCGAGCCTCGGGTGCTTCGTCGTCGAGGAAGTGCGCACCGCCAGGCGCTTTCTTTCCGCAGCAGGCCTGCGCGGCCGGGTGGGGGAGCTTGAATTCCATACGCTGAACGAGCATACCTCCCCTCAGGAGGTGGAGGCGATGGCGGGCCTTTTCGAAGGGCGGGACGTGGGCCTGATATCCGAAGCGGGGCTTCCCGCAGTGGCCGACCCGGGAGCTGCTCTCGCGGCTCTCTGCCACCGCATAGGAGTGGAGGTGGTGCCCCTCGTGGGGCCGTCTTCCCTGATGCTGGCCCTGATGGCATCGGGGCTCGACGGGCAGAGCTTCGCCTTCAGGGGGTACCTGCCTGCCAAGACCGAGGAGAGAAGAGCAGCAATCCGCGAGCTTGAGAAGCAGTCCAAAGCGCTGCACCAGAGTCAGATAGTGATAGAAACCCCGTATCGCAACGACGCCCTTTTCGCCGACTTCCTAAAGTATCTCCAGAATGGCACGCGACTCTGCGTGGCGGCCGACCTTACCCTCCCCACCGCCTTTGTCCGCACCATGGAGGCGGGGCTCTGGCGCAAGGCTCCCGTCACCATAGGCAAGCGTCCCTGCGTATTCATAGTGCTTTCCTGATGACTCCCGAAGAGGCCCTTGAACGATGGTGGGGCTACGGCTCCTTCCGTCCGATGCAGAAGGAGATAATCGACTCCGCACTCTCGGGCGTCGACACCCTTGCCATACTCCCTACCGGAGGCGGAAAATCTATTTGCTTCCAGGTCCCCGCAATGATGACGGAAGGTGTGACCCTCGTGGTGACTCCCCTCATTGCCCTTATGAAAGACCAGGTGCAGAACCTCGCCCGCAGGGGAATAAAGGCCCTTGCCATACACTCCGGTATGACCCGGCGCGAGGTGGATACCGCCCTCAACAATGCCGCTTACGGCGAGGTGAAGTTTCTCTACCTCTCGCCCGAGAGGCTTATGACAAGGCTCTTCAAGTCGTACCTTGACGTTCTGGATATCAATTATATAGTAGTTGACGAGGCGCACTGCATTTCGCAGTGGGGATATGACTTCCGCCCGGAATACCTGAGAATAGGGGAGCTCCGCCAGGAGACGGGGGCCCCCGTGATAGCCCTTACCGCCACCGCCACCCCGGAAGTCGCGGATGACATAGTGGAAAAGCTCCGCAGGCCGGAGGGCGACAGGCCATTCAACGTTATGCGGGCAGGGTTTGAGCGCCCCAACATTTCATACATAGTGCGCCGCTGCGAAGACAAGGCGGGGCAGCTTCTCGACATCTGCCGCTCCGTGTCGGGCTCGGGCATAGTGTACCTGAGGAACCGCCGCCGCTGCGAGGAGGTTGCCGCCATGCTTACGGCGGAGGGCGTTCAGGCCTCGTTCTACCACGCCGGCCTCGGCCCCTCGGCGAGGGCTTCACGGCAGGAGGCCTGGAAGAAGGGGGAGCTCCGGGTGATGGTGTGTACCAATGCCTTCGGAATGGGCATCGACAAGCCCGACGTGCGTTTCGTGGTGCACTGGGAGCCTGCTGACAGCCTTGAAGCCTATTTCCAGGAGGCGGGGCGTGCCGGGCGCGACGGCCTGCCTTCGTACGCCGTACTGCTCTGGCGCCCGTCCGACATGAGCGCACTGAGGCGGCTGCTGGACGTATCGTTCCCGGGCCTGGATTACATAGAGGACGTTTACCAGAAGCTTCACGTCAAATACGGAATCATATACGAAACCGGCGAAGGCCTGAGCCTGAGGTTCAACGAGGAGGAATTCTGCCGTGAATACGGGCTCGACCGTGCCAGGACGCATTATGCACTTCACTATCTCTCCCAGTCGGGGCACATAGGTTATGACGAGGACGTGGATATTCCCACGAGGGTCAAGATTTCCCGCCGCACGGAGGAACTGTACGACGTCGATTTCCCCGACCCCCGTATGGTGACGGTGCTGGAAACGCTTATGCGCCGCTACACGGGTATTTTCTCGTTCACCGTCCCGATTGACGACGAAGACCTTGCCGCCCGCGTCGGCTGCCCGGTGCCCGAGCTTCACCGGCTGCTTTACAGGCTCTCGCTGGAGCACGTGATAAAATATGTCCCCGCAGACCATTCCACGGTGGTGACGCTTTTCCACAACCGCCTGATGCCGGGCAATGTGAACCTCCTTCCCTCGCGCTACGAGATGCTGCGCTCTCAGGCTGAAAAAAGGCTCTCTGCCGTGCAGGACTACCTTTCCGACGGCCCGGGGTGCCGCTCGCGCAGGCTGCTCGCCTATTTCGGGCAGGAGGAGTCTTCAGACTGCGGCAACTGCGACTTTTGCCGGGCAAACAAGTCGGAGGCCCGTCTGAGAGCCTCCGTGCTTGAATTCGCTGCCGGTCATCCCGGCGTCATCCCCTCCGGCGAGCGGGAGCGGGAAATGTACCGCCGGCTGCTCGACGAGGGAGCTATCGTTTTATAATTCCGAGCTTTATAAGGAGAGCTGAAGGGTCGGGGGCGTGTCCGCGGAAATTGCGGTAGAGCACGGCTTCGTCTTCACTGCTGCCCTTCGAGAGAATCTCGCGCCTGAAAGCTCCGGACACCTCGCGGTTGAAAATTCCCTTTTCGGCAAAGAGGCTGAAAGCGTCGGCTTCAAGCACCTCGGCCCACTTGTAGGAATAGTATCCGGCAGAATAGCCGCCCGAGAAAATATGGCTGAATGAGGTCGAGATGCAGGTCTCAGGGAGCTGGGGGAGCACTGCCGAAGGGAGCAGGGCCTTCTTTTCAAACTCGGGAGTTCCGATGGAAGGCACTTCCTTCAGGCTGTGCCAGGCCATATCGAGGATGCCGAAGTCAAGCTGGCGGACCTGGGAATAGGCTGCGAGGTAGTTCTTGGTGGCTACGATTTTGTCAATGAGCTCGCGGGGGATTACTTCGCCGGTTTCGTAATGGCGGGCGAAGCTCTCGAGGTATTCGGGTTCGTAGCCCCAGTTCTCCATTATCTGCGAGGGCAGCTCCACGAAGTCGCGGGCCACGTTGGTGCCGGTGAGCGAGCCGTATCGGCCTTCAGCCATCATTCCGTGAAGGGAATGTCCGAACTCGTGGAGGAAGGTGGTCAGCTCGTCGTGGGTGAGGAGCGAGGGAGCGTCGCCCGTAGGCTTGCTGAAGTTGGTTACGATGCTGACAAAGGGCCTTTTTTCAACTCCGTTCTCTATGCTCTGGCCGCGGAATTCGGTCATCCATGCGCCGTTGCGCTTCGAGGGGCGGGGAAAGAAGTCGGCATAGAAGAGGGCGAGGTGGCGTCCGTCTTCGTCGCTCACGTCGAATACCTTCACGTCTTTGTGATATACGGGGAGGTCGGGGCGGGGAGTGAACTGCAGGCCGTAGAGCTTCGTGGCCAGCCCGAGCACGGCGTCGATGCAGTCCTCAAGCTTGAAGTAGGGCTTGAGAGCGGCGTCGTCGAGGGTGTATTTCGCGCTCTTGTAAAGGTTGCTCCAGTAGCTGAAGTCCCAGGGCATGAACGCTTCCGTGAGGCCGTTTTCGCGCGCGAAGCTCTCTATTGCCGCTACGTCGGCCCTGGCTGCGGGAAGCGAGGGGATGAGAAGCTCGGCTATGAAGGCGTTCACTTCCGCGGGAGTCTTCACCATACGCTCTTCGAGCTGGTAGGAAGCCCAGTCGTCGTAGCCGAGAAGCTTTGCAATCTGCAGGCGATGCCCGGCTATATCCTTTACTATCTGGGAGTTGTCGGTATCTCCGCCGAGGGCCCTCGTGTTGTAGGCCATGTAGATGCGCTCGCGCAGGTCGCGCCTTGCCGAGTACTTGATGAAGGGGCCGTAGCTGGGATAGCTGAGGTCGAAAATCCAGCCTTCCTCGCCCTTGTCTTCAGCGGCCTGCTTTCCGATGGCGCGCACGAAGTCGGGGAGGCCTTCCAGCTCCGCCTCGTCGGTCAGGTGGAGGGTGAAGGCGTTGGTGGATTCAAGGACGTTCTTGCTGAAACTCAGCGTGAGAAGCGAGAGCTCCTCGCTCAGCTTGCCGTAGGTCTCCTTGTCTTCGGGCGAGAGGTTGGCGCCGCCTCGTGCGAAGGAACGGTAAGACTTTTCGAGCAGGCGCAGCTGGTCGGGGGCGAGTCCGAGGCTTTCGCGGTTCTCATACAGCGCCTTCACGCGCTCGAAGAGCTTCTCGTTGAGCGAAACATAGAGCGAGAACTCGGTCATCATGGGCGAAACCTTCTCGGCTATGTCCTGAAGCGTTTCGTTGGTGTCGGCCTCCATGAGGTTGTAGAAGATGGATGAAACCCTGTCGAGAGTGCGGCCGCTGAATTCCAGGGCCTCGATGGTGTTCTCGAAGGTGGGGGCGTCGGGATTGGCGACGATGGCGTCGATTTCCGCCTTGGCTTCCTTTATGCCCTGCTCGAAGGCCGGCATATAGTGCTCGTTGCGGATTTTGTCGAACTGCGGGGCGCCGTATTCAAGGGGCGACTCGCTCAGAAGAGGATTTTGCATTGTGCAGGATGAAAGTGCTGCGGTGGCGGCTATGACTACCGCAAAGTTTTTGATTTTCATATAATTAAACATTATTGTCGTCGGATTCTATGACCATCCCGTCCCAGGCCGGAGCTACGCCCTCGGGCAGCATCTTTTCAAACTCTGCGTGGGCGGGGAGGAGGTGCGAAATGTGGGTGATGTACGAGCGCCTGGCTCCCACCCTTTCGAAGAAGGCGAGCGCCTCGTCAAGCGAGAAGTGGGCGTGATGAGGCCCGGGTTTCACGCAGTTGATAGTCACTGCGTCGAGGTCGCGGAGCTTTTCGAACTCTTCGTCCTCGATGAGGTTCATATCGGTGAGGTAGGCTATATTGCCGAAGCGGAAGCCCAGCACGGGGAGCTTCTTTTCCTTGTGGTGCCAGCCCCTTATGGGGATTACGGTAACTTCTGCATTGGAGGCGGAGGCAGGTGCGTAGTGCCGGTAACCAAAGCCCTTTTCCCATTCCAGGACCTCGTCGCCACTGTTGGATTTCAGGGTAAAAGGCTCCGGTCCGATGCGGTGCACCCTCCATTCGGGAGCGCCCGGGTAGCGGGGCTCCTCGAAGGCATAGGCGTAGGTGTGGCGGAGCGATTTCTCGACGTATTCCTCGCAGTAGATGTTTACGGGGTGCTTTTCGCAGAGGTTCAGGGCGCGCGTGTCGTCGAGCCCTCCCGTATGGTCCATATGGTTGTGAGTGAGCAGGATTCCGTCGATGTGGCTGATTCCGGCGCGGATGGCCTGCGCCCGGAAGTCGGGGCCGCAGTCGATAAGTGCGGTGATGCCCCCTCTCTCAATCAGGGCCGAGGCGCGCAGCCGTTTGTCTCGCGGGTCGGCCGAACGGCATACGGGGCAGGTGCAGCCTATCATCGGGATGCCAGACGAGGTGCCTGAACCAAGTATGGTGAGTCTGGTTTTCATAGCGTTGCTTCTATTATTTTTCCGCTGAGGGCCGCGTCCCAGGGGCGGCTTACGCGGATGTAATTCGAACTGTATCCTTCCATCATTCCTCCACGGCGCGTGGATTCGAAAAGCACGGGAGCCCGCATCCCGCGGTGCGCTTCGCAGAACTCGGAGTGGAGCCTCTCGCAGAGCCTCTCAAGCTCGGCGACCCTCTCTTTCCTGGCTTCTTCGGCAACCTGCCCGGGCATCAGGGCGGCCCGGGTGCCGGGCCTTCGGGAGTAGGGGAATACGTGTATGAATGCCGGGCGTATGCGCTTGAGGAACTCCAGGGTTTCCAGGAAAAGTGCCTCGGACTCGCCCGGAAGGCCTGCCATCACGTCTATTCCGAAGAAAACCCTGAGGGAGCCGGGGCTTTCCATCCGGCTGCGTATGTACTCTATGCGGCTCTCGAAAAACGCAGTGTCGTAGTGCCTCCCCATACTTGCAAGAAGGGTGTCGGAGCCGCTTTGCAGAGGTATGTGGAAATGGGGCTGGAACTTGGTGCCGGAGGCTATCCAGTCTATTATCTCTTCAGTAATAAGGTTTGGCTCTATGCTGGATATCCGGTAGCGCTCTATGCCCTGCACTTCTTCCAGGGCCTGAAGCAGGCCAAGGAAAGTCTCGCCAGTGCCCCGTCCGAAGTCGCCGGTGTTTACGCCCGTGAGAACTATTTCCTTTACTCCGAGGGCGGCTATCTCGCGGGCGTTCCGTACGCACTCGGCTATGGGGACGCTCCGGCTGGCTCCCCGGGCGTAAGGCACGGTGCAGTATGCGCAGTAGTTGTCGCAACCGTCCTGGACCTTCAGGAAGGAGCGCGTGCGCTCGCCGCTGCTGTAGGCCGCGAATATGCAGGCGTCCTCTTTCTGCAGGGAGCTCTCTTCTTTGCCGGCTGCAGTGGCGCGGTCAGGTGCCGCTTGCGTATGTGCGAGAGGCGTTACATCCGCCCCGATGCCGGCAAGGGCGAGGGTTTCGGTCACCACCAGCGACTTCTCGCGGCAGCCGAATACGCGGGCCACGCCATCTATCGCCTCCAGTTCGGAGCGCCTGAGTTCGGCGCTGCATCCAGTTACCACCACTATGGCGGAAGGGTTGACTCTAAGTACCTTGCGTACCAGATTGCGCGACTTGGCGTCGGAGGTGGCGGTGACGGAGCAGGTATTAATAAGGTATATGTCGGCCTTGGCCTGCCAGGGCACGATTTCGAGCCCCGCGAGGGCGAAGCCCCTCTCGTAGGTGCTGGTCTCGGCGTAGTTGAGCTTGCAGCCCAGAGTCAGAAACGCTATCGTCTTATGGTTACTTCCGCCCATTCGCACAGGCCTCCCACCGGAGGATTCTTTTTGGCTATCGTAAGTTCAAATCCGGCGAGGCCGGGAAACTCCGCGCTGATGGCGTCGGCGGCCCGTCCGGCCACGCATTCAAGCAGATTGCACGGCGGCTCCATGGCTCCGGCAATCAGCGCGTAAATACGGGAGTAGTCCACCGTGTCGGCGAGAGAGTCGCTCTTTTCAGCGGCGGAGGTGTCGAGCCGGCAGCTGAAGTCGGCCCTGAACACGTTGCCTTCCTCGCGCTCGGAGGGGAGGCACCCGTGCCTTGCCGCAAACAGCATCCCGCGAAGAGTTACAGTACTTTCCCGTCTCATTCTATCTCTATGGTTTTCATTGTCTTGTTCTGCTGCCTGAGGAGCTTTTCGCGCTCTTTGCGCCTGCGCGACATGAACATCTCCCGGAAGAAGTCCCGCATATGGTTGAATTCCTTCTGGTAACTCACGCCGAGACCGTTGCGCTGCGAGAAGTCGAGGCTGCTGGTGTGCTCGTCGGCCGAGTGCGAGAAAAGCTTGAAGCGCGTCTCTCCGCTCTTGTCGAGCTTGATTTCTATGTCAAGGTCACCCACCACGTCGCCCCCGGCAGTCTTGGATGTGCTGTACAGGCGGTTCCCCACCGACCCGTTGACCAGCACCCGGTTGTTGAACAGCTGGGTTGAAACCGCCACGTCGAAAATGTCGTTGCCGGCGTTGCCCTGCTGGTAGCCGAGGCCGAAGTCGAGCGGTATGTCGAGCTTCTGAAGAATATTGTTGAGCTGGCTGGACACCACCTCTCCCACATTGGAAATCAGCATATTGGTGCCGTTTACGACGCCTGCGCCCTCTTCCGGGAGGAAGGTTGCAAAAAGGAGCAGGGCCACGAACTGCTTCTGCACCTTGTCCTCGGTGTTGAGGGCCGCATCGACCTGCATCCTCGAGTTCGGGTCGAGGTCGGGAACCTCGATTGAAAAATTCACCTCGGGAGCCTTTACCTTGCCGCCTATGTTGAGGCCGCATATAACGTTGCGGCGGCTCGACACGGAGGTGGAGTCGCTGACGATGGTGGAAAGCGAGGTCTTGACATTGTAGCGGGCCTGAATGTCGAGGGCCGTCTCTTCCACGGGCCCGTTGAAATTGAGCGAACTGCCTTCGCGGATGTCGAAGTCTTTGCTTACGATGCCCGGAATCGTGAATTTGTATTTTCCTTTCGAGATTACGTAGTCGCCGTTGAGCTTCAGGGCGTCGCCGCCGGAGTTGAGGTCGAAGGTGATGTCGCCTCCTCCTGAAGCGGAGAGCGTATGACCGGAAGACTTGTCGATTTCCACCATCGCCGTAATGTCGGGCGAGATGTTCAGCCTGGCGTGCGCAGAGAAGCTGCCCTGAGGGCTCTTCGCCCTTGCGCTTCTGGCCGACTGCACGGGTTCTTCGTCGTCGTCCGCCGGCTCCGGCTCCACGAAGGTCAGCAGGTCGCTCACCGCGGCCGAGGCCGACGAATTGGTGGGGACGTGTACGCTGCCTTCGCCCGAGGTGCTTATGTCGGCGTTGAGGGCGAGGGCGTTGAAAGGCCCTTTTATCGAGGCCTTTCCGTCGATGGCCAGCTCTCCGTAAATGCCGTCGTTCGAGCCCGGGTCCCTGACGTCCAGGGCCCTGAGCTTGTGCAGGTCGAAACTTGCGTCAAGTTTTAACTTTGAAAGGGTGCCGAAGTTCAGATTCCCCTTCAGGACGCCCAGCCCCCCGTAGTCGTCGCCTATGCCTATACTATTGAAAAGCAATTTGTTGTTATCGATGCCGAGACTTCCGTTCAGCGTGTAGGCCACTTGCGTGGGCACTACCCTGAAACGGGCTTCGTCAAGCTGAAGCCCTTCGCTGGAGGCTTTCAGCGAGGCTCCCGAACCGGAAACCTTCAGCGCACCGTTGAGATAGCCTCCCATATCGGTGAGGATGCCGTGGAGGAGGGGCTCCGCCACTTTCAGCCCGAAGTGGTCGAAGGATGCGGTGGCCTCATATCCGGGCTTTCCTCCTTTCCCGAGGTCGTAATGCCCGATGACCTTCATGGCTACTGCATCGCCCACGGTGTTGGTGAGGCGGGCGTTGAGCCTGCGGCGGCTGTCGTCCCAGTCGCTGGTGAGCTTGAAGCTTCCGGCGTCGAAGCCGTCTACCGTGAAGCTGTCGAGCAGCAGAGCGGCATTGGCGGCAATGCCTCCGGCAACGGGCGAGAAGAGTACTGCAGAGCCGTCGATGACACCGTCGATGACGGGGAAGTCCGCGGCCGTGAATTCGTTGATAATGCCCACGCCCAGCCTGCTTAAACGCAGGTCGAGAGTGTCTTTGACGCGGTCGCCCACCCCTCCGTCGAGGGCGATGCTCTCGCCCTCGCAGCGCAGCTTGAAGTCGCTGACCCTGATGCGCTCGCTGCGGAACTCCATCTCTGAAGGGTCCATCTCCCAGAGCTTGTCCTTGAAGCTTATCTGTGAAGGGAGGGTGGATACGCGCACCGTGAGCGAGTCGCGCTCGTCCCTCGAAAATTCGGAGCTGAAAGCAAGCTCGCTGGCCTTTCCGAGTCCGGGCGCCTCGTCGTAATTCAGCCTGACGTCAAGCCTGTCGCCGGCTGCTTCGGCGCTCAGCATCGGATTCAGGAACTGCTGCCTGCCGAGCCGGAGCTGGTCTGCGTTGAGCGTGAGGCTCAGGTCGCCGCCCACGTTGTCGAGGGCGAGCGAGGCTCCGTTCATCCTTATGCCTCCGTATCTTGCATCGGGAGTGGATATGTAGCCTAGGAGCCGCCCTTCGCCGTCGATGTCGAGCGAAACGGAGCTGCCTTCTTCAATCTTCATCCCCGGCATCAGGAACGAGAGCAGTCCGGAAGCGTCGTGGAATGTGACGCCGGCGGTAAATGCTCCGGGCGGCGGGACTTCTTCGCGCGCTCCGCTCCTCAGCAGCGAGGGGAGGAAGCTGCCGGCCGTGAGGTATTTCACTACGGAGGGCAGAACTTCTATCTTCGACGTGCCGTCGTATTTGGCGTCGAGGCAGTCGGAATTGAGGATGAGGGCCCAGCTCTCGCCGGTGCGGGCTTCTATTTTTATGTCGCCTATCTGGTGGGTGCCTTCGTTGTTCGTGAGGTCGAGTCCGCTTATGACCACCGTGGCGGGGGAGCCGCTGAGCTCTCCCTTTTCGCCTGATATGCTGCAGGACAGCAGCGAGGCGCCGCCCCTTCGGTCGATATTCATCCTCTCCAGGTCGATGTGGTCGAGGTTTATGTCGGCCCGGCCGCATTCGCCGTTGAAGTCGAGTTCCGCGTCGATTGAGAAGCGGGCTGCGGGGTCGGGGCTGTTGATGCAGGCGTTCAGTCTGCCGTCGGTGAAGTTTCCGGCGGCGGAAATATCGTGGTAAACATAACCCAGCGCCTCGCATTGGCTTATTTTCAGGCTGCTGAGATTGATGCTGCTTGAACCGGGCCTGAAGATGCAGCTGGCAGTAGCTTCGAGCGAGCAGGGGCCGGGCTCTTCCGTGGCGATTATGCCGCCTATGTCGAGGTCGGTGGTGGAAATGTCGGCGCCTGCCTGCAAGGGGGTGTTTTCTTTGAGAAGTCCCGTGACAGATGCCTCGGTGTGCAGGGAGCCTCCGTTCCTGACTGCGATGGTGGCGTCCATCCTGAGGTCGCTCATGGGGCCTCCCGCAACTGCGTCGAATGTGAGCTCTTCCCCTGGCGCGAAGCCTCTGAGGTGCAGCGGCTTTTTCACGAATTTGTTGAGGGCAGTCTCGAGTCCTGCGGTGGTGAAGCGGAAATCGCGGACGGTGGCTCCCATACGCGTGACGTTGATGTCGGGAAGCCCCTCGCAGCTGTAGTCAATCGTGCCGCTCAGGCCTTCCGGACTCTTGAAACTGAGCCCCTGCACTTCGAAGGAACTGATCGGGCCTATGAATCTTCCGGCGCTTATGTCCATCGTGAACGGGCATCCCCAGAATACGCCGGTACTGTATCCGCCCACCGTGGAGAATACCAGTTTGGACGGCTTGAACACGGCTTCGATGCATACTTTGTTGACGAAGTCGGCCCAGTCCTCGCCGTCGTCATAGCTGAGGTCCACCCTGCTGAATTCAAGCCTGCTCCCGCACAGGTCGTCGATGTCGAGGCCGTCGGAGTACACGTGCCCGCGCCCCACCGTGCAGGACCCCCTGAGGTCGCGGAAGCCGAAGCCGTTCTTGTCGCGAAGGCTGAGGGCCGTGACGGTGGAGTAGCATTTCCCGTCGGCAAAGCCCACGTTGTGCCCCCTGACGTCGAAGCGTATGTCCATATCTTCATAGTTCAGGCCTCCCGACCACGGGGCGGGCTCCTTTGCGAAGTTCTGCATCCTGTAGCGGGCGTTGGTGACCTCCACCCTGTGGATATGGAAGAGCGAATCGGGCCCCGGGGGCTTCGCTTTGGCGGGGTCGGCCCTGAGTATTCTGGCTATGTTGCAGGGATACAGCGTGTCGGGCTCGATGGCAAGATGGAAGAGGATGCTGTCGGCGCTGACCTTCAGCAGCCTGACTCCTCCCTTCTTGAAGAAACTCAAAGGGGAGACGGTGGCCGTGAGCTTGCCGATGTAGGCAATCGTATCCACCGGCGCGAAGCCGCGCTTGAACTTGTCTTCGGAGTAGGGAGCCTTGTCGATGAGCACAGCGTGCCTGATAATTACCGCGTTGAAGGGATGAATCCCTATGGAGCCTATCTCCAGGCGGGCGTCTATGACCCCTTCGAGGCGGGAAGTCACATACCGGGCCACCCTGGTCTGGACTCCGGGGAACTGGGCGAACAGCATCAAGCCCAACAGCAGCACTGTCAGGGCTCCGGCTACGCGGGCGGCGATATAATGTTTCTTCTTTATGGCTCTCTGATATGTGTAAACCTACAAATTTAATAAAAAATGTTAATTTTGCGGACCGATGGCAGATATAATACTCGGAATAGAATCATCCTGCGACGACACTTCGGCAGCGGTCATACGCGACGGAGTGCTGATGTCCAACGTGATAGCCTCACAGGACGTACACAGGGCATACGGCGGAGTGGTGCCGGAGCTGGCCTCCCGCGCCCACGAACTCAACATCGTACCGGTGGTGAGTGAGGCCCTGTCGCGTGCCGGAGTAAAGCCCTCCGAGCTTACCGCCATTGCCTTTACACGCGGCCCCGGGCTTCTGGGCTCACTCCTCGTCGGGACTTCCTTCGCAAAGGCTGCCGCCCTCTCGCTGGGCATCCCCTGCGTAATGGTAAACCATCTCCAGGGGCATCTGCTGGCTTCTTTCATAAAAGAACAGGGCGTCGATTCGCCGCAGCCGGAGTTCCCCTACCTCTGCCTGCTCGTAAGCGGGGGCAATTCCCAGATAGTCAGGGTTGACAGCCCCCTTGAATTCACCATCCTGGGGCAGACCATCGACGACGCCGTAGGCGAGGCCTTCGACAAATGCTCCAAAATGCTTGGCCTGGGCTATCCCGGAGGGCCGGTCATAGACCGCCTTGCCGCAGGAGGCGACCCGTCCCGCTTCAAGTTCGCCAAGCCTTCCGTCCCGGGGCTCGACTATTCCTTCAGCGGAGTCAAGACCTCGCTCCTGTATTTCGTCCGCGACCGCCTGGCCGAAGACCCCGCGTTCCTTGAAAATAATAAGGAAGACCTCTGCGCATCCTTCCAGAAGACGCTTATAGACATACTGATGGGCAAACTGGTGAAGGCCGCTTCTCAGACCGGCATAAAGGATATTGCCATAGGCGGCGGGGTGAGCGCCAACAGCGCCCTTCGCGCCCGCGTGACCGCAGAAGGCGTGAAACGGGGCTGGCGCACCTTCCTTCCCGCGCGCAAGTTCACCACCGACAACGCGGCGATGATAGCCGTGGCCGGATGGTACCGCTACCTCGCGGGTGAGCGCACTCCGCTCGACATTGCACCCGTATCGCGAGTTGCCGGGCGCTGACGCTTCGATTTGCATTTTTGCAAAAATATTTTTATGTTTGTGCTTGAAGGTTAGTTCAGTTTGGTATTTCCCTGCGGGAAGCTCCCGCCGTGTACGATTCTGCCCTGCCGGATCGTTTTTTTTGTTTGATACAGTATATTATTGTGTATGAGCGGAAACAGACAGGATTTGGTGATAGGATCATTTGAGAAAAAGGCCTTGGAGGCCCCGGCTTCCGGCAGGCCCGCGTCCGAAATCTTCGGCGAGCTGGTCTTCGACCGCCGCAAGATGCCCCGATATCTTGACCCCTCCACGCTGTCTGCGCTGCTCGACTGTATCGACAACGGCAAGCCCCTCGACCGCAAGACGGCCGACGCCGTAGCCTCCGGCATGAAGGAATGGGCCCTCGAGCACGGAGTTACGCACATTACCCACTGGTTCCAGCCCCTTACCGACGGCACCGCCGAGAAGCACGACGCCCTTATCGACTACGACGGCGAAGGGGGAGTGATAGAAAAGTTCGACGGCTCGTCGCTCATTCAGCAGGAGCCTGACGCGTCCTCCTTCCCGAACGGAGGCATAAGGGCCACTTTCGAGGCCCGCGGATACACGGCCTGGGACCCTACTTCCCCCGTATTCATCCAGGAAGACACCCTCTGCATACCCACCGTCTTCGTTTCCTACACCGGCGAGGCCCTCGACTACAAGACTCCCCTCAAGCGCTCAATAAATGCAGTCTGCGATGCGGCAGTGCCCATCTGCAAGCTTTTCGACCCGGCGGTTTCGAAGGTGTATTCATACCTCGGCTGGGAGCAGGAGTATTTCCTCGTCGATGAAGACCTCTACGCGTCCAGACCTGACCTTATGAGCACCGGGCGCACTCTGATGGGCCACCTTTCCTCGAAGGCCCAGCAGCTCGACGACCACTACTTCGGCGCCATCCCGATGAGGGTAGCCGCCTTCATGCGCGACGTCGAAGAGGCTGCCCTGAGGCTCGGAATACCTCTCAAGACGCGTCACAACGAGGTTGCCCCCAACCAGTTCGAAATGGCTCCCATTTATGGGGAGGCCAACCTTGCCAACGACCAGAACCAGATGATAATGAACCTGATGGGCAATATTGCAAGGCGGCACGGCTTCGTGGTACTGCTGCACGAGAAGCCCTTCGAGGGCATCAACGGAAGCGGCAAGCACAACAACTGGTCGCTCGGTACCGATACCGGCGTGCAACTCATGGCTCCCGGCAAGGATGCGAAGGGCAACCTTCAGTTCATAGTGTTCCTCGTGAATGTGCTCGCCGCCGTGCAGAAGCACAACGCCCTGCTCAAGGCCAGCATAGCCAGCGCCTCCAACGCCCACAGGCTCGGAGCCGCCGAGGCCCCGCCCGCAATAGTTTCAGCCTTCCTCGGAAAGACTATGACGCAGGTACTTCGCAAGCTCCTCGAGCTGCCTTCCGGCACGCCTGTCGAGATTGCAGGCAAGAAGGGCCGCAAGATAGGCCTCGTCGAAATACCTGAAATATTCATAGATAATACCGACCGCAACCGCACTTCTCCCTTCGCCTTCACCGGCAACCGCTTCGAGTTCCGTGCCGTGGGCTCTTCCGCCAACTGCGGCGGTGCGCTCACTGCCCTGAATTCAGCAGTGGCCGAGCAACTGCTTGATTTCAAGGCTCTTCTTGACAAGGAGCTGGCTTCGGGCAAGGCTTTCGAAGTGGCGGTGATGGATACCCTCAAGCCCATCATAGCATCGGTCATAGACGTAGTCTGCTTCGACGGCAACGGCTATTCCGAAGAGTGGAAGAAGGAGGCCGCGCGCCGCGGGCTCGACACCGAGGACTGCGTCCCCGAGATGATAAAGGCTTATACGAGCGAGAGTTCCGTCAAGCTCTTCGAGCGCACGGGCGTTTTCAGCCTCAAGGAGCTGGAGGCCCGCAACGAGGTGAAGTGGGAGACTTATTCCAAGAAGATACAGATAGAGTCGCTGGTGATGGCCCGTATGGTCATCAACCACATAGTTCCGGTGGCCTTCGACTACAAGACGCGCCTTCTCAAGGAGCTGGCCCTCAGCAAGGAGGTGTTCGGCAACCTCGATTCCTGCGCCGCCGAGTGCGAACTCATAGGGGAGCTCTCGTCGCTCATCGAGGACATACGGCAGAAGGTGGAGCGCATGCAGCTCGACCGCAGGGAGACCAAGGCCTGCCCCGACGCCTATTCCAAGGCGCTGGCATACAGTAGGATAGCTGAGAATATCAGGGCCCTTCGCAAGCTGGTCGACAGGCTGGAGGAGATTACCGACAACCGCCTCTGGCCCCTGCCGAAGTACCGCGAGCTCCTGTTTATAAGTTAGTTGTTGAACAAGTTATAGTTTAGTAGTGTATGGAAAAGTTGAAAATTGCGATAGTGGGTTACGGCAATATAGGCCGTGCCGCACTTGACGCGGTGGAGGCTGCCTCCGATATGGAGTGCGCCGGAATCGTCCGCCGCAAGGCTTCTTCCGAAGGCTGCCCCGAACTCGCCCGCTACAAGGTCGTGACCGACGTGGACGAGTTGGGCAAGGTTGACGTGGCCATTCTGGCAACGCCTTCCCGCAAGGTGGCCGAGACCGCCCCGAAGTATCTTGAAAAGGGGATTTGCACGGTCGACAGTTTCGACATTCACGGCGACGTGTGCAGGCTGCGTTCGCAACTTGGCGCAGCGGCTTCGGCTTCGGGTGCCGTGAGCGTCATCTCCGCCGGCTGGGATCCGGGCAGCGACTCCGTAGTGCGCGCCCTTCTCCAGGGCCTGGCCCCCAAGGGCGTGAGTTACACCAACTTCGGCCCCGGCCGCTCGATGGGTCATTCCGTGGCGGCGAAGTCCGTCCCGGGAGTAAAGGATGCCCTCAGCGTCACAATTCCCGCAGGTACCGGCCTTCACAGGCGTATGGTCTATGTGGAGCTTGAAGACGGAGCCGATTTCAGCGCCGTCGAGGCCGAGATTCTTGCCGACCCTTATTTCGCCCACGACGACAGCCACGTCTATCAGGTCGAGTCGGTCGATGCCCTGAACGACGCCGGCCACGGGGTGAACCTCGTGCGCAAGGGCGTGTCGGGCAAGACCCACAACCAGATGTTCGAGTTCAATATGCGCATCAACACCCCGGCCCTCACCGGCCAGGCTCTCGTGATGGCCGCCCGTGCCGCCGTAAGGCAGAAGCCGGGCTGCTACACTATGATAGAAATCCCCGTGATAGATTTCCTTGAAGGCGACAGGGAAGACCTGATTCGCCGTTTGGTTTAAGTATGTTTTTTAACTTCATATCATTATGACGAACTTTACCCAGAAGTATGTCGAGAGTTTCATGGCGGAACTCATCGCAAAGAACCCGGGAGAACCCGAGTTCCACCAGGCTGTCAAAGAGGTGCTCACCAGCGTGGCACCCGTTCTTGAGGCTTATCCCCACCTGCTTGAGAACAAGATTATGGAGCGTATGGTCGAGCCCGAGCGCGTGATTATGTTCCGCGTTCCCTGGACCGACGACAAGGGCGAAATCCACATCAACAAGGGCTACCGCGTTCAGATGAACAGCGCAATCGGCCCCTACAAGGGAGGTATCCGTTTCCACTCCAGCGTCAACCTCAGCATCATGAAGTTCCTCGCTTTCGAGCAGACCTTCAAGAACAGCCTCACCACCCTTCCCATGGGCGGCGCAAAGGGCGGTTCCGACTTCAACCCCAGGGGCAAGTCCGACGCCGAGGTGATGCGTTTCTGCCAGAGCTTCATGACCGAGCTCCAGCGCCATATCGGCCAGGACACCGACGTCCCTGCAGGTGACATCGGCGTGGGTGGCCGCGAGGTCGGCTTCCTCTTCGGCCAGTACAAGCGCCTCCGCAACGAGTTCACGGGAACTCTTACCGGCAAGGGCTTCAACTGGGGCGGAAGTCTCCTTCGTCCCGAGGCTACCGGCTACGGCGTATGCTATTTCGCCAGCGAGATGCTCGCCCTCAAGGGCAAGTCGTTTGAAGGCCAGACCGTAGTCGTGTCGGGTGCCGGTAACGTGGCCCAGTTTGCAGCCAAGAAGGCCATGGCCCTCGGCGCAAAGGTCGTGACCCTCTCCGACTCCGACGGCTTCGTGTACGATCCCGACGGCCTCGACGCCGAGAAGTTCGCATACGTGCAGGAGCTCAAGAACGTACGCCGCGGCCGTATCCGCGAGTACGCCGGGAAGTATCCGGGCGCTACCTATTATCCCGGCCAGAAGCCCTGGGGCATCAAGTGCGACATCGCCCTGCCCTGCGCTACCCAGAACGAGCTTGACGGCGACGCCGCCGCCACCCTGGTCGCGAACGGCTGCTACTGCGTAGCCGAAGGCGCCAACATGCCTTCCACTCCCGAAGCCATCGCCGTGTTCCAGAAGGCAAAGATTCTCTATTCTCCCGGTAAGGCTTCCAACGCCGGCGGCGTATCGACCTCCGGTCTCGAGATGACCCAGAACTCCATCCGCCAGAAGTGGACCGCCGAGGAGGTGGACGCCCAGCTTCACAGGATTATGTCCGATATCCACGCAGCCTGCATCAAGTACGGCACCGAGGAAGACGGCTATGTCAACTACGTGAAGGGCGCCAACATCGCAGGCTTCCTCAAGGTGGCCAACGCAATGATGGACCAGGGCCTCGTGTAGTAAGTTCAAACAATTCAACTTCAATCTTTTATGGTTGACGGAAAATCGCTTATGGTGAGGAGGATACGCAATATCCTCCTCATCTGTAACAGTTACGACAGCTTCTCTCTCGAAGAAGACGGGCGCATAGAAACCCAGATTGCCATCGAGTATTCCGAGCTCGGGCTCAGCAACCCTCCCCTCATTCACCGTGTGGAGAGCACTGTCGACGCCCTCGCGCTGCTCGGCGCGGGCGAGCGTTTCGACCTCGTGCTTACTATGTATTACGTGGGTGAGATGAGCGTGTTCGACTTTGCAGCGCGAGCCAAGGAGTACGACCCGGCGATGCCTATAGTGCTGCTGTCGTCGTTCTCCCGCGAGGTT
>JAFSVP010000160.1 GCA_017444905.1 Bacteroidales bacterium | reverse complement strand
GTTCGCTGCTTTCGCCCGGGACCAGGATGCTCGTGCTCGTAAAGGCCAACGCCTACGGGCACGGAGCCGTGGAGTTCGCCTCGATGATGCAGGCCGAAGGTGCCGACTACCTTGCAGTGGCCCTCCCCGTGGAGGGTATGGAACTGCGCAGGGCCGGTATCTCTCTCCCCATCCTCGTACTTACCGCCGGCACCGACTTCTTCCCGGAGATGGTATATCACCGTCTGGAGCCCGGCATTCCCAACCTCTACACCCTGGAAAAGCTTTGCGACTACCTCAGGGAAAAGGACATTAAAGAATTCCCCATACACATAAAGCTCGATACGGGCATGCACAGGCTGGGCTTCTCGCCCTCCGAGCTGCCGGCTCTCACGGAGTTCCTGCAAAGCCACGATGAAGTAACGGTAAAGTCGGTCTATTCCCACCTCGCCGCCGCAGAAGACCCTGCGGAAGACGAATTCACGCTCGGGCAGATAAAGCTCTTCGAGGAAGGCTCCGCGCGAATTGCCGAAGCCCTGCGCTACACCCCCCTGAGGCACATTCTCAACTCGGCGGGAATAGAGCGCTTCACCCGCTACCAGTTCGATATGGTAAGGCTCGGCATAGGCATCTACGGCATCAGCGCTCTCCCCGGCGTAGAGCTCGGCCCCGTCGCCAGCCTGAAGGTAAAGATACTGCAGGTAAAGGAGTTGCACGAAGGCACCATCGGGTACGGAAGGCACGGAATCGTTTCTCCGGAGGGCACCCGCATAGCCACCATCCCCGTAGGTTACGCCGACGGACTCGACCGTCACCTCGGCTGCGGGCGGGCCAGCTTCTCGATAGGCGGGAGGCGTGCCCCGACCATAGGCAACATCTGTATGGACATGTGTATGCTCGACGTTACCGGCATCCCCTGCGAAGCCGGTGACACGGTATGCATCTTCGGCGAAGACCCTACCGTGGGAGAACTTGCCTCCATCCTTGGAACCATACCTTACGAAATACTCAGCTCGGTGCCCAGGCGCATCGAAAGAATCGTCATACGCAAATGAAAAGAGCAATCATTACATCGGCCATCGTACTACTGTCGGTGACAGCCCAGGCACAGGGTCAGGGCGGAATCAGCCCTGAAATGCTGCGGGAAATCAGCGGCGGCTGGACCGGAAGTGCCTCCGACAAGGCAATCCGCAACGCCATCGGCTCCACCCCCATCAACACCCTTGCCGTCAACGCCGAGAACGCCGCGATGATAGACACCGGTTTCAGCGACATAGTAAAAACCCGCGGCATCACCGACCAGAAATCCAGCGGCCGCTGCTGGCTCTTCACCGGGCTCAACGTACTCAGGGCCGCGGCAATCCAGAAGTTCGACCTCGGCGACTTCCAGTTCTCGCAGTGCTACTGCTTTTTCTGGGACCAGCTCGAGAAGGCCAATCTCTTCCTGCAGGCAGTCATCGACACCCGCGACAAGCCTTTCGACGACCGTAGCGTGGACTGGCTCTTCTCGCACCCCATAGGCGACGGCGGGACCTTCACCGGCGTAGCCGACCTCGTCACCAAATACGGTCTCGTGCCCGCGTCCGTCATGCCGGAGACGGCGGTTTCCAACGGCACCGCACAGATGTCCGCCCACCTGAAAACCCTCCTCAGGCAGGACGGACTGAAGCTCAGGAAGATGGCGGAAGACGCAGGCCGCGTCAAGGGCCGCAAGGCCCAGGCCCTCGAAGCCTCGCTCCAGGCCGAGAAGACAGCAATGCTGAAGGAGGTATATCACATTCTCGCCCTGTGCCTCGGCGTGCCCCCTCAGGAGTTTGAATGGAAGGGAGAGAAAACTACTCCCCTGAAATTCTACAAGGACCTTCTGGGCTACGACCTCCGGCACAATTACGTAATGCTGATGAACGACCCCTGCCGCGAGTACGGGAAGGTGTATGAGATTGAATACGACCGCCACCTCTACGACGGACAGAACTGGCTATACGTCAATCTCCCGGTTGAGCGCATCAAGGAGATTGCCACCGCATCCATCAAGGCCGGCACCGCCATGTACTTCAGTTGCGACGTGGGCAAGTACCTGAACCGCAGCAAGGGAGTGCTGGACCTTGCCAATTACGACTACGAGTCGCTGCTGGGCGTAAAGTTCACGATGGACAAGAAGGAGCGCGTGCAGACCCACGCGAGCGGTTCCAGCCACGCGATGACGCTCATTGCCGTTGATATCAAGGACGGCAAAAGCACCAAATGGATGGTAGAGAACAGCTGGGGAGCCTCCTCGGGCTACCAGGGCAAGCTCATCATGACCGACGAATGGTTCGACGAGTATATGTTCAGGCTCGTGGCCGAGAAGCGCTTCGTGCCGGAAGATATCCTGAAGATGCTTGAGCAGAAGCCCGTGAAGCTGCCCGCCTGGGACCCTATGTTCCTTACCGAAGAATAATATTGAAGCCCTCGTCGGCAAGTGGCTGCACGAGGGCGGCCATCTCCTCCCGGCCGAATTTGACAAGGCCTGCCTGCGGGGCGGGCCTGTCCAGGCTATACACCTGTATTAGCCTGGGATGGAGTTCCCTTACTATATTCATCCATCCTTCAAGCACCTCCGGAGAAGAAGAATCGAAATCTCCGAAACGGAGAAACATAGTCTGCAAGATAAAGTCGCCGTCGAAGCGCTTCATCCCTTCCACTGCCTTGCGCACGCTGTATCCGGGGGCAGGACGGTTGATGAGGGCGGCAAGGGCGTCAGTCGGGGCGTCGAGCTTCAGGATGGGGTTATCGACCTTTCGGAGTGCATTGAAAACAGCATCCTCCCCCGCCCTGGTCGCGTTGGAGAGCACCGAGACCTTCGCCTCCGGGAAATAGGCGTCGCGAAGGGAGAGCGTATCGTCGATAATGCGCGGAAATTCAGGGTTGAGCGTAGGCTCGCCGTCGCCGCTGAAAGTAATGGAGTCTATGCATTCGCCCGCCATCATAAGCTGCAACAGCTTGTCTTCCAGCTCGGAGCGGACTTTCGCCGCCGTAGGAAGGATGGTATCGTCCCGCCCGTCGCTGTTCCATCCGCATTCGCAATAGATGCAGTCGAAATTGCAGATTTTGCCGTTCTCCGGCAGGAGGTTTATGCCCAGCGAGCGCCCGAGGCGGCGGCTGTGAATAGGTCCGAAAACGGTCTTTTCCCTTAGCATGGATGCTTGCATTTTTGCAAAGTTCATAAAAAAAAATGATATTTGGCGCCGCTATGATTGAATTGATGGGAATACTGAACTTCACCCCCGACTCGTTTTTTGCGCCGAGCCGCGTGGGCGAGGGCGACGCCGCCTCCAGGATAGAGGCCATGCTGGCCGAAGGCGCCGGCATCCTCGACCTCGGAGCCGTCTCCACAAGACCCGGGGCACCGGACGAAAGCGAGGAGGAGGAGTGGCAAAGGCTCCTTCCGGCGCTGGAATACATCGCTTCCAGAAGCCCCCGCATACGCTTTTCCATCGACACCACCAGCTCCACCATCGTAAAGAAGGCTTTCGAAGTCGCCGGCCGCTTCATCGTGAACGACATTTCCGCCGGAGAAGACGATCCGGCGATGCTCGGCACGGTGGCCGGGCTCGGGCTCCCTTTCATTGCAATGCACAAAAGGGGCAACCCCCGTACTATGGACAGTCTCTGCGACTATCCCGGCGGCATTATGAGCGAACTGGACCGCTATTTCACGGAGTTCGGCGTCAGGGCTGAAAAGGCAGGTATCACCGACTGGATACTCGACCCAGGCCTTGGATTCGCAAAGACGGAGGCCCAGAACTGGGAGATTCTGGAAAAGCTTCCCCTGCTGCTGCATTTCGGAAAGCCCGTCCTTATCGGCGCTGACGACAAGCGTTTCACCCACGGCGACAACGCCCGCGCCCACAATCTCGCCATAGAAGGCGGCGCGTCAATTCTCAGGGTTCACCGTATCCCCGCCGGCGGAATTCTCGCCGGAGAACTCGACTAAACCGTCATGACCGGTATAGACGGAGTCTCTCTGTGAAGCCGCGGCACGGGCGGCTTCGGCGCCCCTATATTTCGCCAGCTCCACCTCAAGCTCGGTAATCCTGGCGTTCAGCTCCTGTATAGTATTTAGGTAATGACTGTTAAGGTCACGGATAATCTCGTGCGTATCGGCCGGTCTCATTGCCGCCTCCTCGTGAAAAATTATCTGGTCGCCATGGAGCCCGTAGCCCTGTGCGTTCTTCAGCAGCAGCTGTTTTGACACCGGGTCAAGTGCCTCTCCCGCAAAAAACAGTTCCAGCGACTGTTCTCTGCCGTTCAGATTGATATGGTGGTCAAAAATGTAACTGGAGCCGATAATCTTGTTGTTCTGAACGAAACGGCCTGCGTTTATGGTAAAGTTGTTGTCGCGCACGGTCCAGATAGCCGAAAAGATGCTCGGAACTATCATTACCAGAAGCACTGCTCCGACTATACGACGGCTGCGGCGCACCAGATGAGCTTCAGTCTCGGCACTCTCGAAGCCGAGGAACTTGACCACGAAGAAAGTGGCTATGGCGATAAACGAAGTATTGATAAGGAAAAGATATAAAGCCCCGAAAATATAGCTGGGATTAAGGCTTGCCAGACCGTAGCCCACGGTGCAGAGAGGCGGCATAAGGGCGGTAGCTATAGCAACGCCTGAAAGGACCGTTCCGCGCTCGCGGCGCGCGTGCTCCAGCATCCCGGCGGCGCCTCCGAACAGGGCGATAAGGACATCGTAAATGGTCGGACGCGTACGGGCAAGCAATTCAGTCGGATTGTTCAGCCTGAGCGGCGAAATCAGGAAATAAAGACTTGCGGCGGCTATACTGATGCCCACCATCAGCAGATAATTCTTCAGCGAACTCTTGAGAAGCCGGGTGTCATTCGTACCTAGGCCAAGGCCGAATCCGATGATAGGCCCCATCACGGGGGAAATGAGCATCGCGCCGATAATGACCGGTATCGAATTGACGTTGAGGCCTACCGAAGCGATTATTATGGCGCAGGCGAGAATCACTACGTTAGGCCCGCGGAAAGCTATGTTCTTGCGTATGGTAGCAGCAGCCGACGCACGGTCGATGGCGTCTTCGAGGTACACCATCTTTTTCAGGTATCTGCCCAGCCTGTTCATAACCGTCATTTATAAAGGCCTGACGCTTTGAGCTTTTCAGCTACTTTTGAGGCCACGACGGTGCCCAGGGCCACACGGCCTTCTGCATCTATAACATAGAGCGAAGGTATCCATTTCACGCCGTAGGCCGAGCATAGCTCGGAATCTTTCTTTCCCGCCGGGTCGAAGAGCTGCACGCCCGGAAGGGAGTTTTCAGATGCGAACTGCCTCAGGGTTTCGATATTCCTGTCGAACGAAACCGATACGAAGGCGACCTTCGCAGGATCGGCATTGGCGTACATTTCCTTTAGTTCCGGGGCCTCCGCCCTGCAGTCGGGGCACCAGGATGCCCAGAACACGAGCACCACCGTCCTGCCGCGAAAGCCTGAAAAGCTCACGGGCTTGCCGGAGAGGTCTTCAAGTACAAATTCGGGAGCCTCGGAGCCCGGAGAGAGAAGGGTGGCGGCGTATTTCGCGTCAAGGTCGTCTTCCTGCAGCACGCAGGCGCACAGCCCGAGAGTAACGAGCGACGAGGCGGCAAGTGTCAGAATCTTTTTCATACGTCACAAATATATGCATTGAAAAGCGTAATGGCAAGTGCCGCCGCATCAGTATTCGTTCCAGGAGCGCACTGCGACGCCGTCCGAGCCGATTTTACAGAACGAGAAGATGAATGCACCGGCAAGCCTCGCATTGGTAATCAGCGGCACGTTGTGGTCTATGGCGGCACGCCGGATGGCGAAGCCGTTGGCAAGTTCGCGCTCGGTGAAGTTCTTTGGTATGTTGATTACTAAATCGACCTTGTGCTTTGCGATGCAGTCCAGCACCGAAGGTTTTTCAGTGCTGTCGGGCCAGTGTACCACCGTTGAAGGAATATCGTTGGCAGCAAGGAAATCAGCAGTTCCGGAAGTGGCGTAAATATGGTAACCGTAATCGTGCAGCATACGGCAGGCGTCCAGCAAATCCACCTTCGAACGAGCTTCACCCGAAGAGACGAGAACGCCCCGCTCCTTCGAGGGAACTATGTATCCCACCGACAGCATACTGGCAAGGAGCGCTTCGTGGTAGCTGTCGCCCAGGCAGGCCACCTCTCCCGTGGAAGCCATGTCGACTCCGTGCACCGGGTCGGAATGGATGAGGCGGGAGAATGAGAACTGCGAGCATTTCACGCCCACGTAATCGATATCTGCGAAACTCTTTCCGTAAGGCTGAACTTCCATACCGAGTATGATTTCGGTAGCCATACCGATGAAGTTGAACTTGGTCACCTTCGACACGAAGGGGGAGCTGCGCGAGGCTCTCAGGTTGCATTCAATGACCCTGAGCTGGTTGTCCTTGGCCAGAAACTGGATATTGAAAGGACCTGAAATGTCGAGTGCCGCGGCTATCTTGCCGGAAATCTTGCGGATGCGGCGTATGGTCTCGTAATAAAGTTTCTGCGCCGGGAACACCACGGTGGCGTCGCCGGAATGCACGCCGGCGAATTCTATATGCTCGCTGATGGCGTAACACATAATCTTCCCCCTGCAGGCCACGGCGTCGATTTCAACCTCCTTGGCCCTCTGCAGGAACTCGGTAGCCACGACCGGGTGCTCGCTGCTCACGACGGCGGCGTTGCGCAGCGACTCCTCGAGCTCCTTGCGGCTGTAAACGACTTTCATCGCGGCGCCGGAGAGCACGTAGGACGGGCGTATCATTATGGGCAGGCCCACTTCGTCGACGAAGGAGTTCACGTCTTCCAGGCTTGAGAGTTCCTTCCATTTGGGCTGGTCTATGCCGAGCGAGTCGCACATTTGGGAGAACTTCTCCCTGTCCTCGGCCCTGTCGATGGATTCGGCCGACGTGCCCAGTATGTTCACCCCGTTCCACGACAGGGGCAGAGCCAGATTATTCGGAATCTGCCCGCCCATCGAAAGTATCACGCCTTTCGGGGATTCAAGTTCACATATGTCAAGCACCCGCTCAAGCGTAAGTTCCTCGAAGAAAAGCCTGTCGCAAATGTCGTAATCGGTGCTTACGGTCTCGGGATTGTAGTTTATCATGACCCCGCGGTATCCCGTCTCCTGCACCTTCTTCAGCGCCGTGACCCCGCACCAGTCGAACTCCACGCTGCTTCCGATACGGTAAGCGCCGCTGCCGAGAACTATCACCGACTTTCCGTCGCGCTCGAACTCCACGTCGTCCTCGGTGCCTCCGTAAGTCATATACAGGTAGTTGGTAAAGGCCGGGTATTCTCCCGCCAGCGTATCTATCTGCTTCACGCACGGACGGACGCCCAACTCTTTCCTGCGTCGCCTCACGGCCATCTCGCGGCTGTAAAGGCTGCCGTCCTTCAGCGCCGACGATGCTATCTGAGCGTCGGAGAAGCCGATTCTCTTGGCCTCAGCCAAAGTATCGCGGTCAAGCGAATCCACGCCGTCAAGAGCCTTCAACTTTTCATTGAAAGCAATTATGTTCTTCAGCCTGTACAGGAACCATCTGTCTATTTTCGTAAGTTCGTGGAGCCGGTCGACGGAATATCCGGCCTCAAGCGCCGCAGCTATGGCGAGTATGCGCTTGTCGGTGGGATTGGCAAGGAGGCCGTCGAGGTCTTCACTTTCAAACTCGTTGCAGGCAAATCCAGCCATACCCTGCCCCACCATCCTGAGGCCTTTCTGCAGGGCTTCCTCGAAGGAGCGGCCTATGGCCATCACCTCGCCTACCGACTTCATCGAGGAGCCGAGCTGCCTCGACACGCCTTCGAATTTTCCGAGATCCCAGCGCGGAATCTTGCACACAATGTAGTCGAGGGCGGGTTCGAAGAAGGCCGTCGTCACCCGTGTCACCGCATTAGGGATTTCATCCAGGCCGTAACCGAGGCCCAGTTTGGCGGCCACTGCGGCGAGCGGATAGCCCGTCGCCTTGGACGCAAGGGCGGATGAGCGGCTCAGGCGCGCGTTGACTTCGATTACTCGATAGTCGTCGGACCCGGGGTCGAGGGCGAACTGCACGTTGCACTCCCCCACTATGCCCACGTGCCGCACTATCTTTATGGCAATCTGCCTGAGGCGGTGATACTCGTGGTCGCTCAGCGTCTGCGAAGGAGCTACGACTACGCTCTCGCCGGTGTGGATGCCGAGAGGGTCGAAGTTCTCCATATTGCAGACTGTGATGCAGTTGTCGTACCTGTCTCGGACCACCTCGTATTCCACTTCCTTCCAGCCCCGCAGCGACTCTTCGACGAGTATCTGCGACGAATAGTCGAATGCCGAAGAAGCGAGGGTGCGAAGGCTGTCGTCGTCGGAACAGAAGCCGGAGCCAAGTCCGCCGAGGGTATAGGCCGCCCGCACTATGAGCGGATAGCCTATCCTGTGCACGACCTCCAGTGCGTCGTCCATCGTGGAGACCGCCTCGCTCCTGGGCGTCTTCACGCCGATTTCGTGCATCATCGCTGCGAAGAGCTTGCGGTCCTCGGTCTTCTCTATGGCCTCGACCGGTGTTCCGAGCACCGAAATGCCGTATTTTTCAAATACTCCGCGCCTGTACAGGTCCACGCCGCAATTCAGGGCCGTCTGCCCTCCGAACGACAGCATTATCGCGCCGGGGCGCTCCTTTTCAATGACTTTTTCGACGAATTCCGGAGTCACCGGCAGGAAATAGGTCTCGTCGGCAACGCCCTCGCTCGTCTGCACCGTGGCGATGTTCGGGTTGATGAGAACCGTCCTTACGCCCTCTTCCCGGAGGGCCTTGAGAGCCTGCGAGCCGGAATAGTCAAATTCGCCGGACTGTCCTATTTTCAGGGCTCCGGAGCCCAGGACGAGCACTTTTTCTATCTTGTTTTCCATCGTTTCATATTATCTGCGAACCTGCCGAACAAAGCCTCGGTATCAACCGGACCGCCGGAAGCCTCGGGGTGGAACTGCGTTGCAAAGAACGGCTTGGAGCCATGTTCAATGCCTTCAAGGGTAGCGTCGTCGATATTTACGAAAAGAGGCTTCCAATCCGCGGGCAGGCTGTCTTCCGCGACTGCGAAGCCGTGGTTCTGGGAAGTGATGTAGCAACTGTGGGTACCGGGTATTCGCACCGGCTGGTTATGGCCGCGGTGTCCGTATTTCAGCTTGTAGGTTCGGGCGCCGGCAGCAAGGGCCATAAGCTGGTTCCCGAGGCAGATGCCCATTATGGGGCGGTCGCCTTGCATCGCCTTGCGTATGCGTTCTATGAGGATGCCGCACATTTCGGGGTTGCCGGGGCCGTTGGAGATAAATAGGCCGTCGTAGTCTTCTCCTGTAAAGTCATAGTCCCAGGGCACGCGCTTGACGGTAACGTCGTACCTGAGCAGGCAGCGGAGGATATTGTTCTTCATTCCGCAGTCGACAAGCAGCACCCTGTAGCGGCCCGAGCCGTATTCGCGGACTTCCCGCGGTGAAACCTGTTCTACCAGGTTGCAGCGGTCGGGGTCGAAGAACGGGATGTCGTCGCCGCCGAAAACAATTTTCCCGAGCATCGAGCCGCGGTCGCGCAGGCGCTTTGCAAGGGAGCGGGTGTCAATGCCGCAGAGGGCCGGCACTTCGTTCTGCTTCAGCCAGGTACCGAGGCTGCGCTCCGAATCCCAGTGGCTGTAACCACTTGAATAGTCGGAAATTATAAGAGCCGAGCATTGTATCCGCTGCGACTCGAAATTCTTCGACACGCCCTCGCGCAAGGTATCGTCGGGTACGCCGTAATTACCTATCATAGGGTAGGTAGGCACGAGTATCTGGCCCCTGTACGAGGGGTCGGTGAGGCTTTCGGGATAGCCCGTCATGGCCGTATAGAAGACCATCTCGCCCGACACGCTCTTTTCGTATCCGAACGAGACGCCTTCATACACGGTACCGTCTTCAAGAATGAGCTTGGCTTTTGTCATAAAACTGTCTGCAAACAGGTTTTCAGCCGCTTTATGGCTTCCGTCACGTTTTCACGGCTGTTGAAAGCAGTGACGCGAAAATAGCCTTCACCGGCCTTTCCGAAACCGCAGCCCGGAGTAATCACGACTCCCGCCTTTCCAAGGCAGAGGTCGAAGAACTTCCATGAGCTCATCCCGCCGGGAGTGCGCGTCCATATATACGGGGCGTTGTCACCTCCGGTGGAAGGGATCCCCATCTCCTCGAACCCCTTGCGGATAAGAACAGCATTGCCCAGATAATAGTCGATACTCGCCTTTGTCTGCGCCCTGCCTTCAGGCGTATAGATGGCAGCTGCTCCGCGCTGCGAGACGTATGAAGCCCCGTTGAACTTGCAGCCCTGCCGTCTCTCCCACATTGCGCCGAGCCGCCCCGTTTCTTTGGGAATCACGGTATAGCCGCAGCGGATTCCGGTAAATCCTGCCGTCTTGGAATAGCTCCTGACTTCTATCGCGCAGCGCTTCGCACCTTCAATTTCAAAAATGGAATGAGGCAGCGAGGCGTCGCGTATGAAGGCTTCGTAGGCAGAATCATAGATGATTATGCTTTCGTGGGAAAGGGCGTAATCCACCCAGGCCCTGAGCTTATCGCGGGAGATGGCGGCTCCGGTGGGATTGTTCGGAAAGCAGAGGTACAGGACATCCACTCCGAAATCCGGAATCACCCCGGTAAAGCCGTCGTCTTCAGTGCATTCGATATAACGAATAGTGCGTCCGCGGAGCAGGTTGGTATCGACGTACACCGGATAGACGGGGGTAGGGATGCCAATTACGCAGTCGTC
>JAFSVP010000159.1 GCA_017444905.1 Bacteroidales bacterium | reverse complement strand
TGACGTCACTGCAGATTACGGGAAGCCCGCAGGAGAGGGCTTCGGCAAGCGAATTGGAAGTGCCCTCGTAGAAGCTGGGGAGGCAGAAAGCGTCGGCGCTGCGGTAGCATTGTTCCACCTCCCGTACTTCCGGGTGGAAGACAAATGAAGCGTCGAGCCCGAGAGCGCCGCGAAGCCTCGAGCATTCCGAGGCATACCGGCCTTCAGCCCCGGTGCCGTACCATTCGAAGTGAATCTCAGCCTCCCCGCTGCATAGCGCGGCGGCTTTCAGAAGGCCTGCGGCGTTCTTCCGCCTGCAAATCCTTGCCGTGGTGACTATGCGCAGGGGCGAGCTGCAGCCCGTGCCGGTGCTGTTCAATCCTGCGTCAGTGGCGGGGCAGTGCTCTGCCGTACTGCCTGCTTCCGCACCCGTGCCGTGGCAATCAGTCTCTGAAAAGGAGCATTCTGCGGCAGGGCTGAAGCGCTCAGTGTCCACGAAATTGGGAATGCAGTGCAGCCTGCTCCGAAGCCATTTGCAACGGCCCCTTATGAACTCCTCCTGGGTATGGCTGTTGCACACCACGGCAGAAGCCTCGCGGTAAAGGGCGAACCTCAGAAGGTCGTGGGGGAGGAGCCTGCTGTTGGAGTTTCGCTCCGATACCACCAGCCTGAAATGCGGATACAGCCGGTGGGCGAGGCATGCTTTGACGTTAGTGCCTGCAAGGAATGAAATCAGCACCTCGCAGCCGAAGGCCTTGAGCTCCGCTACCAGAGCCCGCACTATGGCCCCGTCACTGCTGCCGCAGGGCCTCGGGACGGCGCCGCCGCAATCCTCCTGCGGGCCTCCAAGCCGGACGTACCTTACCCCCGCTTCCAGCAGGCAGGGAAGGTAGAAGCTGCCGCTACGGTAGCAGATGAGCTCGACTTCGTGGCCAGCCTTGCAGAGCATAGTCGCAAGACCGGCCATCTGTCGCTCGGCGCCTCCCATCCGGAGCGAGCCTATTAGGCAGCAGATTTTCAAAGCGGTTTTTTCAAAAAAGGTTGCGGGCCCGCGAGGACCCGCAACCGAAAAGTATTAACCTCCGAAATTGTCGTAAAGGACGTTCTCCGGCGCGACTCCGAGGGAGTCGAGGAGCTCGTTCACGCACTTCACCATCATAGGAGGACCGCACATGAAATACTTGATGTCCTCGGGTGCGTCGTGGTCCTTCAGATAGGTTTCGTACATTACGTTGTGGACGAAGCCGGGAGTGTACTTCACGCCGGCCTTGTCGGCCTCCGGGTCGGGCCTGTCGAGGGCCAGGGTGAAGTGGAAGTTCGGGAACTCGCGCTCGATTTCGGCAAAGTCTTCGAGATAGAAGGCCTCCACCAGGGCGCGTGCGCCGTAGAAGAAGCGGACCTTGCGGCCTGTCTTCAAAGTCTTGAACAGCTGCATAATATGGCTGCGGAGAGGGGCCATGCCGGCGCCGCCGCCCACGAAGATGTACTCCTGGGTGTCCGGGTCGTCCTTCGGAAGGAGGAACTCGCCGTAAGGGCCGCTGATCAT
>JAFSVP010000016.1 GCA_017444905.1 Bacteroidales bacterium | reverse complement strand
TGTTGATTTTCACCACGCCGGAAGCCATGTCTCCGTATTCGACGGAAGGGACGCCCGTGATGACCTCCACCGACTCGACGTTGGCAGAGGCTATGTTGTTGGTGGATGCGCCCTTGACGCTGAAGCTGGTGGTCGAGGCCTCGAGGTAGGCTGCGTTGTTGGAGATGCGCACGCCGTCAACCTCCACGGCGGTGCCGAACGAGGCGTTGCCGCTCTCGGAGCCCCCGCCCGCCCTTATGTTGAACTGCTTTTCGCCGGTGAGGCTGTTGTTCTCGGTGACGCCGCCGGGGAGCAGGCTCGAAATGTCGGACACGTTCATCAGCTGCACGTGCTCGAGAGCCGCCTTGTCGATGGTATGGGCCGTGGTGGCGGAATTGTCGTTGCCCTTGGCGGTTACGACGGCTTTGTCGATGCTGAGGTTGTCCTCAGCTAGCTTCACGCGGTAGTTCTGAATGTTGGCGACTATCGTAATCTCGCGTGAATCACTGACATATCCGAGGCAAGACACGGTGACTACGCTCTTGGCGACCCTGATATTGGAGATGCTGAAGCGCCCCTTGGAATCGGCGACTGCCCACTGTTCGGAGGCTTCAATCACTACGGTTGCGAACTCCACGGGCTCGCCCGTCTCCTTGTTGGTGACGATGCCGCTGATGGTGAAGCCCTGCGCTGCGGCCGGAAGCGAGGCCGCGAGGGCCCCGGCGAGCGCGAATATCAGGACGGATATTTTCTTCAATAGCTTCAAAATGCCGTGTTTACACCTTATGCGAATCGCAAGGTAGCAAAAAAACACAAAAAAGTATATATCTTTACAATGTGAAAAGGCTAATATCATTATTATTTATGATTGCCGCGGCCCTGCATCCCGCTCTCGCAGACGAGGGGATGTGGATGACCACCGGCCTCGACGGCAGGAAGCAGGCCCTCTGCGACTGCATAGTTTCGTTCGATTTCATGGGCACCGGTAGCGTGATTTCCGGAAGCGGCCTCGTGCTCACCAACCATCATGTCGTGTATTCCGACGTGTTCGCGATGAGCTCAGGGGAGCATAATTACCTCGAAGAAGGCTACTGGGCCCGTACGCAGGAGGAGGAGCTCCCGATTCCGGGCCGCAGCCTGCAGTTCCTGAAAGGTACTGTTGAAGTGACCGCCGAAGTGCAGGAGCTCTTCGATAACGGCAGCGTGAAGCAGGGCAGCATAATGGCTATGCGGAAGCTCGGCGGCATAATGGAGAAACGCTACAAAGAGAAGACCGGCTACGAGGCCGTACTGAGCAGCGCGTGGCGCGGAAGCCGTTATTACATATCGCTTTATGAGGAATACAGCGACATCCGCCTCGTGGCCGCTCCGCCTTCCCGCATAGGAGCTTTCGGTGGCGACGTCGACAACTGGGAGTGGCCTCAGCACAAGGGCGACTTCTCTCTCGTGCGCATATATGCCGCCCCCGACGGAAGCCCTGCCGCCTACTCTCCCGACAACGTGCCGCTGAAAACTGAAAAGTACCTGAAGATTTCCCGAAAGGGCTTCAGGGAGGGCACTAAGACGATGATTATCGGCTACCCCGCCTCCACCGACCGCTACGCCCCTTCTGCAAAGGTGGACTATCTTACAAGCGTGCAGCTGCCCATTCAGACTGAGGTCCGCGGCGCCCGGATGGAAATCATCCGCAAGTGGATGGACCGCGACCCTGAGGTCAGGAGGAAGTATTCCGACTATTTCTTCTCGCTTTCGAACGCCCAGGAGCTGTATCTTGGCGAACTTCAGTGCTACAAGCGTTTCGACGTGGCGCAGGAGCGCAGGAACGCCGAGGCCGCCCTCGCCGCCTGGCTTGAGGCCGACAATTCGCGCCGCGAGCGCTGGGGTGACCCTGCCGCAGCCCTTGAAAAGGCCTACAAGGCCATTGCCCCTATTGAACGCAACACCCACTGGTTCAGGGAGTGCATAATCCGTGGTACCCTCCTGGAGCCGGTGGCTTCGCGCACTGCGATGCTCTCGCGCCGCTACTCGCCGGACAAGGTGGCGGGCGTTCGCAACGCTACGAGGCGCAACTTCGAACAGGCCGACCTGCGCGTGGAGCGGGAGCTTTTCCGCTACTGCCTTGAAGCCTTCTACGAAAATGTGGATTCCACTATGTTCGGAGAGTACCAGACGGGGCTCCGGAGGCGCTACGGGCGCGATTACGACGCAATGTGCGCCTTCCTCTGGGACGGGAGCTGGATATCCGACCCCGTGCGCACGGCCCGCTTCCTCGACCCTTCGGAGGATATGGAGGGCCTGCTCCCCGAATACGTATCCGACCCCCTGGTGAAGTTCTTTCTCGACGTCCACGTGGCCGAATACAACCAGGCTGTGAAAGATGCCGGCGGAGAGCCCGGAATAAGCCTCCTGCAGCGCGACTACACCGGAGCGATGTACGCGATGCAGCTTGACAGGAAGATGAATCCCTACCCCGACGCCAACTCCACGATGCGCATCAATTACGGCCGCGTGCGCAGCATCGACCCTCGCGACGCGGTGCACTGCTCCGCCTTCAGCACGGTGGCGGGCCTGCTCGAGAAGCACGACCCGGGTAGCTACGACTTCTGCATCCCGGAAGACTGGCGGAGCGTCCTCCGTACTTACAAGCCTTCCACGAGAGTTGATTTCATAACCGACAACGACAGCACGGGCGGCAATTCCGGCTCCCCGGTGTTGAATTCTAAGGGCGAGATAATAGGCCTCCTCTTCGACGGGAACAAGGAGTCGCTGGGCTCGGAAATAGTCTTCGACGGGCGCGTGAACCGAAGCGTGAACGTGGACATACGCTACGTGCTCAGCATAATCTCCGACTACGGCAAGCTTGACCGCATAATGGCTGAAATCGCCCGCTGAACCGACTGCAACCCTGACTATGGCACGTATGTTAACCCTCGCAATTATTATAACGATTCTTTCCATCTTCTTCCCGAAGCCGGGAGGACGCTTCAAGGGCTATGAATACAGGCTTAACGAATCAACTGCATATCCACTTGATAATTACAGGGTTTATGAAGACGACGGCGGCCGTTTCCTCATCGAATCCTACACCGGCCCCGACACCCTCGTTACCGTCCCCGCTCCTGAAGACCTGCCCGCACGCATCGATGCCATAGTAAGGTCGCACAAGCTGTGGATGCTCAAGAAGCACTACTCCCTGCCCTTCGACGTTCGCGACGGCTTTATCTGGAACGTGTACATACGCTATGAGAAGAATTCCATTATTTCCGGTGGCCACCAGTGCCGTCCGCCGGCAAAGCTCCGGGAGGGGATAGAAGAGATAAACGCACTGCTACGCACTTCTTTTGAAAGCGCCCTTGCCGCAGGCACGGTGATTGCGGATGAGAGCGGTGAAACTCGTTAATTTACTACCATGGACAGCGTAAGAATAGACAAATACATCTGGGCCATCAGGCTTTACAAGACAAGGAGCGAGGCCACAGAAGCCTGCGGAGGCAACAAGGTACGGCTTAACGGAGCCGTGGCCAAGGCTTCCCGCCAGGTAAAGGCCGACGACATAATCGAGGTTCACAAAGGCCCTGCAACCCTCAGTTACAAGGTGCTTAAAATCAGTGAAAACCGTATGGGCGCCGGGCTTGTGCCGGAGTTTGCGGAAGACCTTACGCCAGAGTCTGAAAAAGCCAAACTGCACGCCCCTCACGAGACTATAGTGCTGCGCCGCGACAAGGGAGCCGGCCGCCCCACCAAGAAAGACCGCCGCACCCTCGACGCCCTGATGGACCTTATGGACTAACGGAGTATCCTGCGAACCGACAGTACCGCTATGGCAAGCCCCGTGAGGGCCACTCCCACGGCGGTAAGGAGCACGTCCCCCGCTTGGAGCGCCACCGGGTAGGCGCTTACGAGAAAGCCTCCCGGCATCTTCACGAGCCCCGTGTGCTGCTGGAGCGCGGCAAGTCCGGCTCCGGCAATGATGCCTATGGCGAGTCCGGTGAGGGAGATGAGCCAGCCTTCCAGTATGAAAATGCGTTTCAGCATACCCGGCGAGGCCCCGAGGGCGGAAAGGGTGGCCGTATCGTCCTGCTTCTCGATGGTGAGCATCGACAGGCAGCCGAACACGTTCAGCGCCACTATCAGGACTATGAACATAAGTATCATGAAGATGGCCGCCTTCTCGAACTTCATCATACGGTATAGCGTGGGCTCCTGCTCGACGCGGTCGAGGAGCCTGTATTCCGGATGCGCGGCCTTGAATCTGCGTACGGAGCGTCGTGAGGCGTCGTTGAGGCATATCTCCACGCCGCTGATTTCTCCCGTCTCGCAGCCGGTAAGCCTCTGGAGTACGTCCAGCGGCAGGATTACGAGATTATCGTCGGCGCTCCCTCCGGCGCCTATGACGGCAGAGGGGAAGAGCTTTGCGCTGCGTGTGGATGAGAGAGGGTCGGACATGGAAATCTTCCCTTCCCGCTCGGGATAATAGAGAATCAGCGGATCGAGGAAGCAGGGCCTGGCTCCCAGCCTGTGCGCGAGGCCGGAACCCAGCACGGCGGCGGGGGAGTCTCCCCTCACCAGCCTGAAAGAGCCGTCGATTACGTGCCCTTCCAGCCGGGCGGCGGCCTCGTCGGCGTTCTCGATGCCTTTGGCCCTGACTATCGCCTGCTTGTCGCCATAAACGGCGAAAACATTGTCCTGAAGGGTGAGGGAGATGCTTTTTACCGCCTCGTCGGCCTCAAGCGCTCCGAGCTCCGCCGGGTCGGGAGTGAAGCGCCCCGAAGGGTTGTCCGGAACCAGCAGAAGGTCGGGGTCGAGAGCGGAGAGATTGTCTTTTATTATTCTGTCGAAGCCGTTGTAAACGCTGAGTATCAATATCAAAGCCGCCGTGCCTATGGCGATGCCCGCGGCGCTTATCGCCGAAATAACATTGATTACATTGTGCGATTTGCGGGCGAAAAGATACCTTAGCGCTATGAACAGGCTGACGTTCATTTACGGAGCAGCTCGTCGATATGCTCGGCGTAGTCGATGGAAGTGTCGAGGAGAAAGTCGATTTCAGGGACTATCCTCAGCTGCGAGGCGACCTTGCGCCCGAGCTCTCCGCGAATGGCCCTCCTGTTCTCTTCGAGCAGCTTCATCACTTTGTCGGAAGATGCTGAAGGGAAGATGCTTACGAAGACCTTGGCTATGGCGAGGTCGGGGCTGATGCGCACCTCGCTTACGGTGACCATCGCGCCCCCGAAGGCGGCCATTCCCTTGCAGCGTATGATTTCGGCGAGGTCGCACTGCAGCTCGCGCGCTACCTTGAGCTGGCGTGTGCTTGCAGGCTTATCCATTGATTTTGATGATATAATAGTCTTTCTTGCCTTTCTGCGCAAGTATGTACTTGCCGTCGATAATGTCGCTCTCGGTGAGCTGTCCTCCGAAGTCGGTGAACTTCTCCTTGTTGATGCTTAAGCCGTTGCCCTGTATCATCTTGCGGGCTTCGCCCTTCGAGGGGAAGATGGAGGTCTCGACCGCAAGGGCGTCGAGTATGCCGAGGGGCAGGGAGCTGCGCTTGATTTCAAAGGTGGGGACTCCTTCGAATACGGCGAGGAAGGTTTTCTCGTCGAGGCTGCGGAGGTCGTCGGCGCTGGCCTTGCCGAAAAGGATGGAGGAGGCTTTCACCGCCTTGTCGTATTC
>JAFSVP010000158.1 GCA_017444905.1 Bacteroidales bacterium | reverse complement strand
TTTCAGTTTCAAACCCGCCGATGGACAGGAATGAGCTTGAGCTGATGGCTCCGGCAGGCAATTTCGAGTGCCTGCGTGCTGCCATCCAAGGTGGTGCCGATTCGGTTTATTTCGGAGTCGGAAATTTTAATATGCGCTCGCGCAGCGCCAATAATTTTGCTCCCGAAGACCTCCCTGAAGTGGTGAGGATATGCCACGGGGCGTCGGTAAAGGCCTATCTTACATTAAATATAGTGCTTTATGCCGACGACCTTGCGCCTATGCGCTCGGCTCTCGACAGCGCCCTGGCCGCCGGAGTGGATGCCGTGATAGCTTCCGACATGGCGGCTATTCTCTATGCCCGCTCGATTGGTCTGGAGGTTCACGCTTCCACCCAGCTCAATATTTCCAACATCGAGGCGCTGCGTTTCTATGCTTCTTATGCCGACGTGGCCGTGCTTGCCCGTGAGCTCACTCTTCCGCAGGTGAAGCAGATTTCCGAAGCCGTAGCCGGTGAGGGTCTGACAGGCCCTTCGGGGAGGCCGCTTCGTATAGAGATGTTCGTCCACGGGGCCCTGTGCCTTGCCGTGAGCGGGAAATGTTACCTGAGCCTTCATGCGGCCGGGGCTTCGGCCAACCGTGGAGCCTGCCTGCAGATCTGCCGCAGGAGTTACGGGCTCCGCGACCTTGAAACGGGCAACGAGATGCAGCTTGAAGACAATTATCTGATGTCTCCCAAAGACTTGTGTACCATAGAGTTCATTCCTCTTTTGGTGGACAGCGGAGTGCGCGTCTTCAAGATTGAGGGCCGTGCCCGCGGTCCGGAGTATGTCGAGCGCTGCACTTCCTGTTACCGCAAGGCTCTGGACGCCGTATGTGACGGCAGTTTTACTCCCGGGCTTGCAGCCTCTCTGAAGGCGTCGCTCGCCGAGGTGTTCAACCGTGGTTTCTGGGACGGCTATTATCAGGGTGCGCCGATAGGGGAGTGGAGCGGGATTTACGGCTCTCATGCCACCAGGCGCAAGGTTTACTGCGGCAAAGTCAGCAACTGGTTCGACCGGCTCGACGTGGCCGAGATTGCCGTCGAAGCCGTGCCCCTGCATCGTGGCAACGAAATTATGATTATCGGCGAGACCAGCGGCGTCACCACCCTCAAGGTGGAAGATATGCGCCTCGACCGCACCCCCTGCGACACCGCCCCCAAAGGCTCCCGCTGCTCGGTGTACATCCCGCCTTCCGCCACGGGTTCCGAGCATGTTCGTCGCGGCGACAAGGTTTTCATCTGGGAAACTTGCGCCGACCGCGCGGAATAACGTTATAGCTCAAGGCCATCGGCAGCCAGGCGCAGGTTATCCGGACGAGCCCGGCGACAGAGCAATCATCAGAAATATCACTTTTACCTATCTTACTCCGCCAAAACACTGGCGGAGTAAGCTCGAAAATGCCCAAAAATTCTCTTACTCCGCCATCGCCGTGGCGGAGTAAGCGAGTTTATCGGATAGGTTTCTTGAATAACAGCCCACCGCCGAGCGCGTTTGAATATCCCACTCCTGTCGGGGCCGCCGTTCACGGAATCCAGTCAGTCATACCGGATACCCTCGCCTGCCCCGCCCACGCCCGGGTGGCCCAGGATACCCTAAGCGCTCCCTGAAGCAGGATTGGCAAGACCGTATCATTAAGTCTATTATAATAAACTTATTTGGCGATTAGAGCCAAATTTTATACTTTTGCATCGAAAAAGTATATTATAATAAACTATGAGGCTGGAAGATATCTTCAAAGAAAGGCGCAAGCACCTGAATCTTAATCAGGAAGACCTTGCGGAAATGGCCGGTATAAGCCTGGCGACCGTAAAGGACATAGAGCGCGGAGCCGGCAATCCGTCTTGGAGCACCGTAGAGAAAATCTGCGAGGTGCTGGGGCTTGGCATCTCATTCAATATCAAACAGACAGTATGAGAAGCATAAAAGTCTATTGTATGGGACAGCCGGCCGGAGTGCTGCAAGAGCTTCCCGGCGGACAATGCCGTTTCACTTATGACGAAGCGTACTTATCCGACGAATCTTTGCCTCCGGTTTCCGTGATCCTGCCCAAGAGCAGTCGCGAATACTGCGGAGACGCGCTTCTACCCTACTTCCAGAGCATTCTTCCCGAAGGCCGTAATAGAAAAGTATTCTGTTCAGTGAACCGCATCGACGAGGACGACTGGTTCGGCATGCTGTGTGCCCTCGCCGGCCGCGACATTCCCGGAGCCGTAACCCTTGAAAACCATCAACTATGAAAAACTCCATCGACACTAATCTCAGTTTTAGCTTCAGGAAGAACCCGGACAAGGACTTCCTGCGTCGCGAGCTGGGCCGCATCTCCCTGTCTGGCGTGCAGGAGAAGTTCTCTGCAGTAACTGAAGAGGGACGCCTCCGTCTTGCCCGCGACGGAGAGCAAGGCACATACATACTCAAGCCTGCCCCGGAAGACCCGACGCTTGCGTACTGCAAATACCTGCCTGTCAATGAATTCGTTACTATGAGAATTGCCGGCGGCATCTACGGCATACGCACTGCCGACACCCTGCTGTGCAAAGATTCTGCGGGCCTTCCAGTACTTGCCGTCAAGCGCTTTGACGTGCAGCACGACGGCAGCAAATTGCCGCAGGAAGACTTCGCATCAGTCCTCAGCCGCAGCGGTTCCAACGATGGCGGTAACTTCAAATACTCAGGCACTTATGCCGACATCGCCACTGGCATCCGGAAATACATAGCCGCATGGCCCCCGGTCCTGGAGGAGTTCTTCAGAATCGTAATCTTCAACTATATTTTTGCAAATGCCGACGCTCACCTCAAAAACTTTTCAATAATAAGGTACGGAGCTGAATACAGATTATCCCCGGCGTATGACTTGTTGAATACCGAGCTGCATATTAGCGGAAGCGACTTTGCCCTTGACGGAGGGCTTTCGCCGGATCTCATCCGCTCCGACTGCTATTCCGCCACCGGACATCCCTGCCATACAGACTTTGAGAAGTTTGGGCAAATCATCGGTCTTCAAGACAGACGTATCAGCAGGATAATCAAACAGTTCACGGAACTGCCTACTGCCGTGGCCGCGGCAGTTGAAGCCTCGCCTTTGCCGGTGAAACTCCAACGCATCTACCTTAGAATCATAAAGGAGCGCCTTGCCCGCTTCCGCCGCTGAACAGCCTGACAGCAGGCCTTGGCCGCTAGCGGAACTTCCGGTCTTCTTCGAGCATTCCCAGGTAGGAGGAGTAGCGCTCGGGGCTGATGAGGCCCTCGTCGAGGGCGCGCTTCACGGCGCATCCGGGCTCATGGGTGTGGGTGCACGGCACGAAGCGGCATTCGTCGGCAACGCGCAGCATTTCAGGGAAATACTTTGAGATCTCCTCCTTTTCGAGGTTTACGAGGCCGAAGCCCCGGAGACCCGGGGTGTCGGCTATGAATCCTCCTCCGGAAAGGGGATAAATCTCATAGAGCGAAGTGGTGTGCTTCCCCTGTAGATGAGCTTCGCTGATGAGCCCGGTACGCGGGTTGAGCGAGGGGTCCATCGCCTTTACGATGGACGACTTGCCTACGCCCGACTCGCCGCTCAGAAGGCTCACGCCGGAGCTGCAAATCTCACGGAGCCTGCCTATGCCCTCGCCCGTAACGGCTGAACACTCAACCACTTCGTAGCCGGCGCCACGATAGATTCGGAGGAAGTCTTCAATCTGCTCTCCGGCAAACTCCCTGTACATATCGAGCTTGTTGAGCACTATCACGGCCTTGACGCCGTATGCCTCGCAGCTCACCAGCTGACGGTCGAGGAAGGGGAGCTTTATTTCCGGGAAGCAGAGCGTCACCACAAGCAGCGCCCTGTCGATGTTGGCCGCTATCACGTGTGACTGCTTCGACAGATTGGTACTCCTGCGAATCAGATAATTACTGCGCTCGAGCACTTCGGTGATGACGGCACTTTCTCCCTCCGCCCCGGCGGTGAAGCGCACCCTGTCGCCTATGGCCACGGGATTAGTGGCCTTGGAGCGGTCGAGCCTCACTTTGCCCCTCAGCACTGCAGGGAACGGAGCCCACTCCGGCAGGGCGCTCAAGAAAAACTGGCTCCCTGCGCTCTTTACCACAGTCGCTATTCCGCTACCATTGGCCATCGGAGTATCTGTTACCTTATCCGTCATTTCATTTAGGTCCTGCCTCATCAAAAAACCTGGTGGCTTGCCTTGGAGGCTGTGCTCGGAAAGATAGCAAGCGGACATCTGATACCGACACTGCATCTGCTGCCGCACAGCCGCCTCCGGTACAATCCGCATGTAATACTAAACTCCTGCAAGATAACTACTTCGCCCTCTTTACAAGCCTCTCGGCGAACAAGTGCAGAGGCTCCGTATCGGCTCCGAGGCCTGCCACTGCATCCATTGCGCGGCGGGTGTAAAGGCCGATTTCCTCTCTTGCCTCAGTATCCACTCCGAGGCTCTCGTAGATGGCTCTTGCCCGCGAAATCTTCTCCTGCTCTTCGGCGCGACCCGGGCAGGGTCTGTCGAACACCTCCCTGAACGAGCCGTCTGTGCTCTTTTCGAGGGCGCGGACATTGAGCCAACTCATCTTGCGGTTCACAATGTCGCCCCCGATGGGCTTGCCGAACACCTTCTCGTCGCCGAAGGCGTCAAGATAGTCGTCGGCAACCTGAAAGGCCATCCCGAGTTCGTAGCCGTAGTTGTAGAGAGCGTCGCAATCGGCCTCCGGCGCGCCTCCGAGCATAGCACCGAGCCTGGCCGAGCAGGCCAGCAGCACCGCCGTCTTGAGCCCTATCATCCTCTTGTACGAATCCATCGGCACAGAAACCATACTCTCGAACTCCATATCGAACTGCTGCCCCTCGCACACCTCGGCGGCAGTGCGTGAAAACAGCTCAAGGGCCTGCGAGCGGCAGTATCCGGGAGCCTTTGCCATACGCTTGTAGGCCTCGATGAGCATCACGTCGCCGCTCAGCACGCCGGTAACCTCGCTCCATTTCTTCCATACGGTGGGCATACCCCTGCGGAGAGGGGAGCGGTCCATGATATCGTCATGTATCAGCGTGAAAGCGTGGAATACCTCAAGCGCGGCTGCCGACTCCAGCACGGACTCGTCGAAAGAGTCGCTGTAAAGCGAGCAGGCGGTAAGGCACAGCGTGGGGCGTATCCGCTTTCCGCCTATTTCTATCATATAACGCAGAGGGTCATACAGGCCTTCGGGCTTTTCAGGGAAGCGAATGCCGTCGAACATCGACTTTATGCAGTCAGAGATGTATTTTTCATTGTACATAGCGGCAAATATATATAAAATCGCCCGATTTGGAGAAAATAATCGTATTTTTGCCCCGGTATGAGATACAGGATGGATTTGGCATACTCGGGTGCGGGTTTCTTCGGCTGGCAGTTGCAGCCCGGAGTGCCCACGGTGCAGGAAGCCCTCGAGAAGGCGCTGACGACGCTGCTGCGCGAGCCCGTAAGGGTAACGGGAGCAGGCCGAACCGATACCGGCGTCAACGCATCCCGCTACACTGCCCACTTCGACACATCCCGAATCCTGTCTTGCGGCGCTGAAGTCTCCGGCGGGGCGGAAGAGAGTTGCGCACAGCTTCGCTACAAGCTCAATGCAATCCTCCCCAAATCGGTGTGCGTTACTGAGATAGCACCGGTATCCGATGATTTCCACGCCCGCTTCGGGGCGACCCTCCGCCAATATACCTATTATCTTCACAGGGCCAAGGACCCCTTCCTCGACGACCGTTCGTGGTTCTGCGCCTACCCCGGGCTGGACTTCGAAGCGATGAACAGGGCGGCCGCCTGCCTTGAAGGCACTTTCGACTTTTCCTGCTTCGAAAAGAGCGGCGGCGACAACAAAACCTCCGTCTGCACTGTGCGCAGGGCCTTCTGGGAGCAGTACACGCCCGCCCCTGCAGCCTATTCCGGCCCCGCTGCTGAAGGGATATATTGGAGATTCACGATAGAGGCAGACCGCTTCCTCCGCAATATGGTGAGGGCGGTAGTCGGCACCCTCACAGAGGTCGGACGCCACCGCCGCAGCGTAGAGGAATTCCAGTCGCTGCTACTGCCGCCGGCCCCTGCAGAATGCACTCCTTCCAAAGGCCCGTCCCGTCGGAGCGAATCCGGCGAATCCGTCCCCGGCCATGCCCTCTTCCTCTCCGGAATCAGTTACTGAAGAATCCTCGTAACCTGTAGGTGGTGCCTGCAGCCGGCGGGGGCTATTTCGGCGGAGCCTGGGTGGAGGCTATGATGCTGCGGGCCAGCGAGATGCGTTCGGCGGCGAAGCGTCTGAAATCGTCGTAACGGTAGAAGAAGGGAGTGC
>JAFSVP010000157.1 GCA_017444905.1 Bacteroidales bacterium | reverse complement strand
GTAAACGCTGGATGCGCTGGTGGCGCTGACGGTCAGAATGTCGGAAGACTCCCACATCTTGTACTTGCCGCTCTCGATGACCTTGTTGGCGTAGTCGGCGGCGAGCTGCCACTGCTGGCTGTAGAGGTAAACGCGACTCAGGAGGGCCTGGATTGCATAGATGGTAACCGAAGCTGCGGGGTCGGTACCCGAACGGCGGTAAGTGGGATCGATGAGCTTCTCTGCAAGGAGAAGGTCTTCGATGACCTGGTCGTAAACCTTCTTGACAGAGTCACGCTTGGGCTTCGCGGCAAGGTCGCGGTGCAGCACCACGGGCACACCGTCGTGCGAAGCGTCGGCAGTGTATGCGTAAGGCTGTGCGAAGGTAATCACGAGGTCGAAGTGCGACAGGGCACGGAGGAAGAGACACTCTGCGACATAGTTGTTGCGCTGGGCCTCGGTGCCGAGAGAGGAATTCTCAAGACGGTCGATGATCTCGTTGCAGCAGGAAATCACATAGTATGCATAAGCCCAGAGGCCGCTGAAAGTATCGGTAGGGCTGTAGGAAATGCGATAGTGAGTGTAAAGACGTCCGGAATCGCAGGTAAGGGATTTCTTGCCGTTGGAGGTCTTCAGCTCATTGCAGATGATGAAGTAGGAGCCGTACCACTGGTAGGAAGCGAGGGGGGAGTAAGCTCCGCCGACCGCCTTGTCGACACCTTCGATGGTAGAGAGAGTCAGCTCGTCACTCTGCGCGGTAAGGGGCGCCTCGTCGAGGAAACCCTTGCAGGAAGTGAGGGCGAGAATTGCGGCTGCAAAGACAATAATATACTTTTTCATATTCTTCGCGTCTTTTAGAATGATACTTCGATACCGCCGATTATCGACTTGGTGAGAGGATAGTTACCGGCTCCGTATCCGACGAGCGAAATCTGGGGATCCCAGAAGTCGACGTCGTTGAAGCAGTAGAGGTTGAGGCCGCTGACGTAAACCTTCAGACCCTTGAGGTGAAGGGCGTCGAGAACGGGCTTCTGGAAGCTGTAGGACAGGGTGACGTCCTTGATACGGAGGAAGTCGCCGCGCTCCATCCACCTGTCGGACTGGTCGGTGTCGGAGTTGGTCGAGTTGCCTGCGATGGGCTTGGGGTTGCATCCGGTGTCACCGGGATTCTTCCAGTAGTTGAGAGCGGAAGCCTTCTGGTTCATGGAGAAGTCGCCGCCGTCGTTGTTGATATAGTGGTACTCGTTCACGTTGAGAACCTTGTTGCCACCCATATACTCGAAGAATGCGCTGAAGCTCAGGCCCTTCCATTCGAGGCTGGTGTTGAAGCCGCCCATATAGGTAGGCTCGGGGGAGCCGGCGTAGTACTTGCGGGCCTTGCCGAGGGTGGAGGTGAGAGTCTTCTCGCCGGTCTCCTCGTCGACGGAGGCGACCCAGAGGGCCTGTCCGTTGGTGGGGTTGACTCCGTAGTAGTCGTATACATAATAGGTGTACATCGACTTGCCGACGACCTGCTGGAGGAACGAGCCGATCTTCTGCTCGCCGCCGAGGTCAAGGATGGTGGTCTTGTTGAACGCGATGTTGAAGCCGACGTTCCACACGAAATCGTTGCTCTGGAAGATGTCGCCGTCAATCTGGAATTCAACACCCTCGTTCTTCATCGAACCGATGTTCATGAAGAGGGAGGAATAACCGGTGGTCTGGGGAACGGTCTTGTCGAGGAGCATGTCGAGGGTCTTGCGGCTGTAAACGTCGACGCTGCCGCGGATGCGGTTCAGGAAGCCGAAGTCGAGACCGACGTTCCAGGTGGCGTTCTTCTCCCAGGAGAGGATGTCGTTGGCGGGCTGGCTGGGCAGCATACCGACGTATCCGTTGTAGGTGGTACCGCCGTAGAGGCCGTAGGCCTGGTAGGGGGAGATACCGTTGTTACCGTTGATACCGTAGCTGGCGCGAATCTTCAGGAGGTCGATCCAGGATACGTTGTGCAGCCAGTTCTCGTTGCTCATGTTCCACGAACCGGAAACGGACCAGAAGAGACCCCACTTGTTCTTGCTTCCGAAGAGCGAGGAACCGTCGGTACGGAGAGTGACCTGGCCGAAGTATTTCTGATCGTAGTTGTAATCGGCGATGCCGAAGAACGAGAGCATCGAACGGCGGCTGAAGCCCATCTCGGCCTCAACCTTCTCGGCGGGGGCGAACTGAGGGAAAGGCATCTCGGCGCTGGTGCCGGGGGCGTAGGTATACATATAATCATACATATACTTCATTGCCTCCTGGCCGACGACGGCGCGCAGGTTGTGATAACCTCCAAAGGTGTTGGAATAGGTGATGGTGTTGGAAGTGGTCAGCTGGACGTACTGGTTCTTGATGGACTGGTCGGTAGGGTCGCTGGCCTTGCCGCGGGCCTGGGGATCCCAGTAGCGCTTGGCGCTTCCGAAAATACCTTCAGCGGAGTTCTTGGTCTCGATGAAGAGGTTCTTTACAGGCTCCCACTTGAGGCCGAAGGTGCCGTTGAAGCGGTAAATCTTCTCCCACTGCTGGTCGAACATCGCGGTGGCGCGGGGGTTCTGGTAGGAGTTGGAGGGGATATTTACGTTGGGGAGGCCGTTCTCATCTTCCTTGGGAATCCAGGGGAGCAGGGTGAGACCTGCGAAAGCCGGGTTCGCATAGTAGAGAGACTGCATCGGGATATCGTTCTGCTCGGTGTAGGCGACGTTCACGCGGGCGCTTGCCTCAAGCTTGTTGGTGAGTTTGTGGTCGGCGTTCACGCGGGCCTGGAACTTCTGATAGTCAACGCCGTAGAACACACCTTCGTTGCGGTGGAACGACAGCGAGGAGAAGTACTTCGACTTCTGGTTGCCGCCGCGGGCGCTGATTTCATATTCCTGCTGCTTGCCGAGGCGGAGGAGGTAGTTGAGCCAGTTGGAGTGCTCGCCGTTGAGCAGGTTGAGGGGCAGGTAGTAGGTACCGGTGGGGTCGTCGGGGTTGAGGCCGGCGTTGATGGTGGCCTGGCGCTGGAAGCCGAGGAGCTCTTCCGCTGTCATGGGGCGGAAGCCGCTGTCGTTCTGGAGCCAGTTGACACCGAACTTTGCGCGGACGTCGAACGAAGCCTTGCCTTCCTTGCCGCTCTTGGTGGTCACGAGGATGACGCCGTTGGCTGCACGGGAACCGTAAGCTGCCGCGGCGGCGGCGTCCTTCAGGACGGTGATGCTCTCAATGTCGTTGGGGTTGAGAGTGGCGAGGGTGTTGGAGGTGTTGGTGAGCTCGGAGATGTTGCCGTTGAGCACGGGGATACCGTCGACAACCCAGAGAGGCTCGTTGGATGCGTTGATCGAGGAATAACCGCGGATACGGATGTTGGACGCGGCGCCTGGCTGGCCGGACGAACCGGAGACCTGTACACCCGCGAGCTTTCCACCGAGGGCCTTGTCAACTGAGGTGACGGGCGCGGACGCGAGGGTCTCGCCCTTGACGGAAGAAACGGAGCCGGTCACGGCTTCACGCTTGACGGAGCCGTAAGCGACGACGATAGTCTCGTCGAGGACCGTAGAGTCCACCTCGAGAAGCACGTCGACGACTTTTCTTCCACCGACGGCTATTTCAGCCGTCTTGTAGCCCAGGCAGCTGACGACAAGGACGCCGTCGGAAGGAACGGAAATCTTGTAGCCGCCCAACGCATCGGTCATGGCGTAGGTGGTAGTGCTTCCCTTGAGCTGCACTGCAGCACCGGAAACCACGTCACCGTTTGCATCCTTGACGGTACCGCTGACCTGGGCATTCTGTGCAAAGGCGACGGCTCCCGTGAGGAGTAACGCTACAACCGCGAAAAATGACTTAATTTTTCTCATTGGTTGAATTTTAATTAAACAATATAACTACTAAAAACCTTAAGTTAGAGTCGAGTTTAGGGCATAAGGCGGCGCAATTTACAAATATTTTTAATAAAATGCAAGAATTATGAATAAACGTGCTTCCTGCAGCGTAGCTGATGCCGGGCGGAGAGGCTGGAAATGGGGTTGGAGAGGGGTTCGGGAGCGGCTACAGGGAGCCGGAAACGAGGTCGAGAATCTCGGAAGTAATCTTCTGCTGGCGGCCCTTGTTGTATTCGAGGGTGAGGGCCGCGAGGAGCTCGGTGGCGTTGTCGGCAGCGGCCTGCATCGCTGCCATACGGGAGGCGTGCTCGGATGCGGCAGCTTCGAGCGCCGCTGAATACAGCCTGAGATCCAGCACCTCGGGAATGAGGTCGGAGAGAAGTTCCGGGGCGGAAGGTTCGATTATGTACTCTGACGTCTCCGAAGATACGGAAGAGCCTTTATCGGCACCGGGACGGGGTGCAGCAGTTGCCTGGGACACAACGCCAGGCCGGGGAGCAAAGCCGGAAGACGCGACAGTAGCTGCCGGGCCTGACAGGGATGCGGCGCCGGACGCAGCTACGCTCCACGGCAGGAACGCCTCGACCAGCGTCTTCTGCTTTCCGGCGTTGAGGAACCCCGTGTAGAGCAGGCGCACCGAAGAATAGAGGCCCTTTTCAAAGAAATCTTCCCGCAGCTGCGCCGAAAGGGCGCAGGCCTCTTCGCGGGATGGGGCCGATGCGAGCGAGTGGAAGGTCTTCGAGGGCTTGAACCCAGATTTTTCCAGTGCCTGCGCCACCCTTTTGCCGCATACCCACAGCTCGGTGCCGGGAGCGGCGGCGCGCATCTCCTCCAGCGCGTGCTTTATCACGTTAGCGTTGTAAGCCCCGCACATGGAGGCGTTACCCCCGAAAACTATCAGCAGCGGGCGGCCTGCGGAGCCTTCCTCTTCAGTGCGGGCGCATGCCGGCGGCAGCGGGGCGGGGCCGGAGACGGATGAATCCGGATTCAAAGCTCCCCGGGGCACCGCTGCAAGAATGGCGGAAAGCGCATCGGCATACGGGCGCAGGGCCTCGGCGCGGCCCTGCAGGCGGCGCAGTTTGGACGAGGCCACGAGCTTCATCGCCGAAGTAATCTTCAGCGTGCTGCGTACCGACGCGATACGGTCTTTTACTTCCCGCAGTGAAGACATATCTCCTCAGCAGTTTCCTGAAGCACCTTCTCTATCGAAGCGTCGAAGCGGCCTTCGGCGAGAGCTTCGAGCGTGTCGGGATGGACGGTACGCATCCTGTCGAGAAATCCGGCCTGGAATTCGTCCACGGCCGAGAGCGGTATGCCCGCAAGCAGGCCGCGCGTGCCGCAGTAGAGCACCGCCACCTGCTCCCCTACCGGCATCGGGGAATACTGGGGCTGGACGAGGAGGCGGTTGTTCTTGCGCCCCTTGTCGAGGGTCATTTCCGTGACCTTGTCAAGGTCGGAGGAGAATTTCGCAAAAGCCTCCATATCCTCGTACTGGGCCTGGTCTATCTTGAGCGTGCCGGCTACCTTCTTCATACTCTTTACCTGCGCCGCGCCGCCCACTCGGGAAACGGAGATCCCCACGTTCACGGCCGGCCTGAAACCCGCGTTGAAAAGCGAGCTTTCGAGGTAAATCTGCCCGTCGGTGATGGAAATGACGTTGGTGGGAATGTATGCCGACACGTCGCCGGCCTGCGTCTCGATGATGGGCAGGGCCGTGAGCGAGCCTCCTGCGCGCACCTTGCCCCGGAGCGCCTCCGGAAGGTCGTTCATCTTCTCGGCGACCTCCTGCTGGGAGATGATTTTGGCGGCTCTTTCGAGGAGCCTCGAATGCAGGTAGAAGACGTCGCCCGGATAAGCCTCGCGCCCGGAGGGGCGGCGGAGGATGAGCGAAACCTCGCGGTAGGCCACCGCCTGCTTGCTGAGGTCGTCGTACACCACGAGGGCGTGGCGGCCCGTATCGCGGAAATATTCGCCTATGGCGGCGCCGGCAAAGGGAGCGTAATACTGCATTGCGGCGGGGTCCGCGGCAGTGGCGGCCACCACTATCGTGTAATCCATCGCACCCTTGGAGCGCAGGGTCTGCACTATCGAGGCCACGGTGGAGCCTTTCTGCCCCGCTGCCACGTAAATGCAGTAAACGGGCTTGCCTGCGAGGTAGCCCTCGCGCTGATTGATGATGGTATCGACGGCGATTGCGGTCTTGCCCGTCTGGCGGTCGCCGATAATCAGTTCGCGCTGGCCGCGGCCGATTGGAATCATTGAATCCACGGCCTTGAGGCCCGTCTGCAGGGGCTCGGTGACCGGCTCCCTGAAGATGACTCCGGGGGCCTTGCGCTCGAGGGGCATACGCACCTTTTCGCCCTTCACGGGGCCGAGGCCGTCGAGCGGAGTTCCGATGGGGTCGATAACGCGGCCCACCAGGCCCTCGCCCACCTCAACTCCGGCAATCCTGCCCAAACGGCGGACCTTCATCCCCTCGTTCACGAGGTCGGTCTGGCCGAGGAGCACGGCGCCCACGTTGTCTTCTTCGAGGTTCATCACCACGGCTTTAACGCCGCTGTCGAATTCCAGCAGTTCTCCGGCTTCGGCTCCCGAAAGTCCGTAAATACGCGCCACCCCGTCGCTGACGGTGAGGACGCTGCCAGATTCTTCGTATTTCAGGGAGGTATCTATTCCCCTCAGCTGTTCGAGGAGGATATCTGAAACCTCGCTCGCTCTTATGGAATTCTGTGACATTAAGAAGCTGTTTTGAAATGGTTGCCGAATTTTATTATTGTTGATTTGTCGAGGTTGTTTTTTAGACGGAAGAAGGAGCGTAGTGGATCGTTCTACGTGACTGATGACGGCGGAAAAACAGACCGGCAAGACACTGTAAGAAAAGAGAGTAATCGTTTCAAAACAGCTTCTAAACTATTCTGTTGTTCTTTTCAACGAAGCGGCGCTGCAGAACGTCCAGCGTACGCCTGACGCTGGCGTCGAGCACTTTGCCGCCGTATTCAAGACGGAAGCCGCCTATCAGCGAAGGGTCAGTGGAGCTCTCTATGAGAAGGCTCTTCCCGCCGTTCTTTTCCAGCATCTCCCTCACCCTGTCTTCAAATCCGGGCGCGGGAGAAGCGGTAACTATCGAAACCGGCGTTATCCCGGCCTCGCGGTAATACAGCTCAAGGAAGCGGCGCAGCACCGGAACCGTATAAGCGCGGCGGCCCTTGCTCACCAGAAGGCCGATGAAACGGGCGAGGTCCGGTTCCAGCTCCGCTTCTGCCGACGAAGGCGACTTCAGCAGCTCGCGAACCTGCGCGGCCACGGCCGGAGCGCTGCCGTTCCCGAGAGTGAACTTCAGCAGCGCGGTAGCATATCTGGTGGTAATTGCGCCCGTGTTCATTGGTAACTATGATTTCAAAGCCGTTTCAGCCGCCTCTGCAGCAAGGCGGTCGAGAAGCGCCGTCTGCGCAGCATCTTCCGAAAGGGAGCCCCGCACCAGCTTTTCAGCCACGGCGAGCGATACCGACGACACAGCGGCCCTGAGTTCCAGCATAGCGTGCTCCTTCTCGGCCGCAATCTCAGCCTTCGTACGCTCCATCACCCTGGCGGCCTCGGCCTCCGCATCTTCGCGGGCCTTGGAGATTATCTGCGCACGGGTTTCGGAAGCCTCCTTGAGGATGCGCGCCTGCTCGATACGGGTCTGTTCGATAAGCTTCTGCTGCTCCACGGCGAGATTCTCCAGGCTCGCACGGGCCTCGTCCGCAGCCTTAAGCGAGTCTCCGATATAGTCGGAGCGCTTGCGGACGGCGGAGCTTATTACCGGAAAGCCGAATTTCGCCAGGATGAAGAACACCAGGGCGAAAATCAGGACCATCCAGAAAAGGAGTCCGAACTCGGGAGTAATCAGCGACATAGCGTACTACGACTGAAGTACCGCGAGCAGGCAGACTATGACCGCGAAGAGGCAGACGCCTTCAATGAGGGCGCCGATGATGATGGCGGTGGTGCGCAGACCTCCGGAAATCTCGGGCTGGCGCGCGCTGGCCTCCATCGTGGACTGGGCGAGTTTGCCTATTCCTATTCCTGCCGCAATAGCCACTATTCCGGCTCCGATCGCTCCGCCTACCTTGGCGAGAGCAGCTGCTTGAAGAATTGTTCCTAACATATTGATATGATTGTAATTATTTGGTTTCAGGAGAGGGGTTGTGACGTGCGAGGCCGATGAATACGGCCGAGAGCATCGTGAAAACATAGGCCTGGATGAACGCCACCAGCACTTCAAGGGCGTCGAGGAACACCCCGAAGAGCACGGCCACCACGGTCATCGAACCGTTGAGCACAGGCCCGAGGGCCGCAGTGAGGAATATAAGCGCAATGACGCTGAGCAGCATTATGTGCCCCGCGAGCATATTCGCAAAGAGCCTTATCATCAGCGAGAAGGGCTTGGTGAACATTCCGAGAATCTCGATGACGGGCATTATCGGTATGACTTTCAGGAACATAGGCACGTCGGGCCAGAAGATGTCCTTCCAGTAGTGTTTGCTTCCGAGGACGTTCACCATAAGGAAGGTGAACAGCGCCAGCACGCCGGTGACGGCAATGTTGCCGGTAATGTTGGCTCCTCCCGGGAAGACGGGAAAGATTCCCATAAGGTTGTTTATCAGAATGAAGAAGAAGGCAGTGAGAAGGTAGGGCGAAAAGCGCCTGTACTCAGGCCCCACGGCGTCTTTTATGACATCCTGTTCGAGCATCACTATCACCGGTTCAAGCAGCGCCGCAAGACCCGTGGGCTTGTCTTTCAGCACGTCGTGGGTGCGGTACCAGCGGGCGCAGAGCAGTATCAGCAGCACAAGGAGGATGCTGTCGAAGATGAGCCCGAGGACATTCTTCGTGATGGATATGTCGAGGGGGCGCGCCAGCGTGGCGGAGTTTACTATATGCCCCTCGTCGTCAAGGAAATAGCCGTTCTCCTCCATCCTGTCGGACATAAAGGCCCGCAGGCCCCCGTCCCACACTATGCAGGGAAGGGGGATGGAATACTCACGCCCGGCGATGCCGGTTATGTGCCATTCGTGGGAGTCGGATATGTGTCCGAAGATGAAGGAGGTGACGTCGAAACTCCCCTCCCCTCCGGACTTGCCGTCCGAAGCGAAGCAGGGGCGGGCCGCGAACAGGGCCGCCGCACAGAGAATGAACGTTATGACTCCGGCTCTGCGCATATCGACATTATATTGTCTTTCAGCATCAGGGCTCCGCCCTTTACCCGGAGAGACTGCTCCCCGCCTTCGCCGCGCCAGCGTATCTCGCCTTCAGTCAATGAGGTAAGCAGCGGGGCGTGGGAAGGAAGAACCTCGAAGCGCCCGGCGGAACCGGGGAGGTACACCGCGTCGGCCCCGCCTTCGAAGACGGTGCCGTCGGGGAAAAGAATCTTCAGTATGATGGGCTTTTGAGTCATCCGGCCTGTTCAAGAAGGCGCTTGCCCTTTGCTATGGCTTCTTCAATGGTGCCCACGTTCAGGAAGGCCTGCTCCGGGATGGAGTCGCACTCGCCGTCGAGTATCATATTGAAGCCCTTTATGGTATCGGCTATATCCACCATCACGCCGGGCACTCCGGTGAACTGCTTGGCCACCGCGAAGGGCTGCGAAAGGAAGCGCTGGACCCTGCGGGCGCGGTTCACGGTGAGCTTGTCTTCGTCGGAGAGCTCGTCCATTCCGAGGATGGCGATGATATCCTGAAGCTCCTTGTTGCGCTGGAGTATCTGCTTGACTCTCTGGGCAGTGCGGTAATGCTCCTCGCCTACTATGTTGGGGTCGAGGATGCGGGAGGTGGATTCGAGGGGATCGACGGCGGGGTATATTCCGAGCGCCGTTATCTTGCGGCTCAGCACCGTGGTGGCGTCAAGATGCGAGAAGGTGGTGGCCGGCGCCGGGTCGGTGAGGTCGTCGGCAGGCACGTACACGGCCTGTACCGAGGTTATGGAGCCGTTCTTGGTGGAAGTGATGCGCTCCTGCATCGAGCCCATCTCGGTAGCGAGCGTAGGCTGGTATCCCACGGCCGACGGCATACGCCCGAGGAGGGCCGACACTTCGGAGCCCGCCTGGGTGAAACGGAAGATATTGTCGATGAAGAAGAGAATGTCGCGCGGGGCGCCCGGTTCGCCGCTGTCGCGGAACGATTCCGCCAGCGTGAGACCGCTCAGAGCCACGGAGCTGCGGGCTCCCGGAGGTTCGTTCATCTGCCCGAACACCATGGCCACCTGCGACTTGGCGACCTCGTTCATGTCAACCTTAGAAAGGTCCCACCCGCCTCTGGCCATAGCCTCCTTGAAGGCTGAGCCGTAACGGATTACGTCGGACTCTATCATCTCTCTCAGGAGGTCGTTGCCCTCGCGGGTGCGCTCCCCCACTCCGGCGAATACGGAGAAGCCGTTGTGCTTCTTGGCGATATTGTTTATCAACTCCTTGATCAGCACCGTCTTGCCTACGCCGGCTCCGCCGAAGAGGCCAATTTTTCCGCCTTTGAGGTAAGGCTCCAGCAGGTCTATCACCTTGATGCCGGTAAACAGCACCTCCTGCGAAGTGGAGAGGTCTTCGAACTTCGGAGGGTCGCGGTGGATGGGCAGGGAGCCTGCTGTGTCGAGCTCGCCGAGGCCGTCGATGCTCCTGCCGGTGACGTTCATCACCCTGCCCCTGATTTGGGCGCCCACGGGCATAGCTATGGGGGAACGGAGGTTTTCAGCTTCGAGGCCGCGGCTGAGGCCGTCGGTGGAATCCATCGCAACGCAGCGCACCGTGTCTTCGCCTATGTGCTGCTGGACTTCGATGATAACCCTCCTGCCGCCGGGCCCGTTGACGCTCAGGGCGTCGTGGATGCGGGGAAGCGGGGATTCGGAGTCACCCTTGCCGGCCCCTTCGAAGTGGACGTCCACCACGGGGCCGATAATCTGGGATATGGTACCTTTTGAAAGTGTCATGGTCAAATGCTGGGGGATGCGGTTTTGGCGGCGATGTACTCTTCGTGCTCGCGCCGGGCCCTGAGCACCGAGACGGAACGCTTGAGGGTAAAGCCGGAGCCGAGGTATTTGGTGCGCACGTCGTCGTCGGAAGCAAGCTGCTCGGGCGT
>JAFSVP010000156.1 GCA_017444905.1 Bacteroidales bacterium | reverse complement strand
TGTACTACAGCGCCATCTTCCCCTTCCAGCGCTATGCCACCAACTTCCTTGAGGAAACGCTGGCCATCGACGCCGCCGTGGCTGCGAGGCTTTTCAGCTGCTTCCCCATACTGGCAATGTGCCTTACTCCCTTCCTCGGAATCTTCCTCGACAGGATAGGCAAGGGCGCAACGATGCTGATGCTCGGCTCCGTCATTATGATAGCGTGCCACCTGAGCTTTGCATTCCTGCTGCCCGTGTTCCCATACAAGTGGCTGGCACTCGTGCTGATAGTGGTGCTCGGAGTGAGCTTCTCGCTCGTGCCGGCGGCCCTCTGGCCTTCGGTGCCCAAAATCATCGACGAGAAGGTGCTCGGCAGCGCCTACTGCCTCATATTCTGGGTGCAGAACATAGGTCTCTGCCTCGTCCCCGTGCTGATAGGCTCGCTTCGCCAGGGTACCGGAGGATACACTGTCCCCATGCTGGTGTTCTCCAGTTTCGGCGTGCTTGCATTCCTCTTCAGCCTCCTTCTCAAGACCGAAGACCGCCGCAAGGGCTACGGACTTGAACTTCCGAACATAAAAAAGCAGGCCTAGCGACTCGTCATGAGCCTGAATGTGAATAAAAGCCGGTGGCTGGTGCTGCTGTGCCTGATGCTGCCTATGTTCGCGTCGTACTTTTTCGACGACGCCTTCTCCACGCTTTCGCAAATCTTCCAGCATCCCGAGTGCCTCGAACTTGGCTGGAACAGTGAAGATTACGGCTTCTATGCCGGAGGATACAGCTTCCTCTGCGTGTTCGGGGGGCTGGTGGTGTGCGGCATCCTGCTGGATATGTACGGAGTGAGGCTCGTGGGCTCGGTGTTTGTGGGTCTGATGGCCCTCGGGGCCGGTACGGTGGTGCTGGCACTGCGAAGCGGCCTCGACCCGCGCACTTCGCTTATGATAGCCTATGCGGGGTGTATGCTCTTCGGGCTCGGAAGCGAGATAGCCGGCGTAGCCGTCACCAGGTCTATAGCCAAGTGGTTCAAGGGCGGCCCCGTGGCCTTCGCCATGGGCGCCCAGGTGGCCGTGGCCCGTCTCGGGACGGCTCTTGCCTTCATACTCGCTCCCGTACTTGTGGCCCGCAAGGCCCCCGGCGAAGTATATACTCTTGCCGAGACTGCCCGCCCCGCCACTTTCGGCCTTTTCCTGATACTGGCCGGAGTCCTGCTCTGGGCAGTTTTCGTGGCCATGGACGCGCGCTTCGACCGCTCGCAGGGCATTGAAAGCCGCCGCGGGAAGGTGAAGGAAGAAGACAAATTCAAATTCTCCGATATCCTGAGGCTGCTCTCGAACAGGCGCTTCATCCTGATTTCGCTGCTCTGCGTCTTTTTCTACTGCTGCATAATCTCCTTCAAGAAGTTCGGCACTGCCATCGTGATTCCCCGCTTCGGGATGGAGCCCGACGGAGCGAAATGGATGATAAGCCTCATTCCCTTCTTTACAGTGGTGTTCACGCCGCTTTTCGGAGCGATGGTCGACAAGCTCGGCAAGGCCGCCCTCTGGATGATAGTGGGGGCCGTGATGGTGCTTTCAGCGCATCTTGTACTGGCCTTCGCCCCGCAGGGAGTGCCCTTCTGGGGCTATTTCGGAATCTCCCTTCTTGGAGTGGGCTATTCGCTGGTGCCGTCGGCAATGTGGCCGAGCGTGCCGAAGATAGTGCCGGAGCGCAATCTCGGCACCGCTTATTCCCTCATTTACTGGATACAGAATATGGGGATGCTGCTGGTGCCGGTGTTCGTCGGGCGCATATTCAAGAGGCTTGAAGGCGTAGAGGCTGCGGTAAGCGCGGAGCGGATATTCATTTCGCTTGGCATCGTAGCCGTGCTCGTGGCTGTGCTCCTTGCCCGCGCCGGAATAGTTAAAGCGCAGGCTTCTGAATAATTCCGGCAGCCTGCCTCTGGCGCACGGCTTCGTATAGGAGAATGGCCGTGCTCACCGACACGTTCAGCGAATCCAGGCGCCCGCGCATAGGTATGCGTATGTGCCCCGACGCGGCCCTGCGCCATTCTTCCGAAAGCCCCGTGCTCTCGGTGCCGGCCACTATCGCCGTGCCCCCCGTCATGTCGCGGTCGTAATAGGGCGACGAATCCTGAAGCTGGGCGGTGAGAATGCTGATTCCCGATTTCCGGAGCCAGTCTATGGCCTCCGTAGTGCTGCAGCACACGCATGGCACGGTGAAAACCGCGCCGAGCGAAGCCCTTATGAGATTGGGGTTGTAAAGGTCGGTAAGAGGGTCGCAGACGAGCACGGCGTCTGCTCCCGCTGCGTCAGCGGAGCGGAGAACCGCGCCGATATTGCCCGGCTTCTCGACGCTTTCAAGCACCGCAATCAGCGGATTTTCAGGAAGATTCAGGTCTTCAAGCCGCAGCTTCCTTTCTCTGATTTCAGCTATCATTCCTTCAGTGCCGCCGCGGTAGGCGATGCGCCCGTAAAGCTCTTCGCTGACTTCGAAGATGCTGGCGTCGCGGACTTCCGGAGGCAGGGAAGCGCCCCCTGCGAGAGAAGGGCAGATGAAAACGGCCTCCGCCTCGAATCCGGCCCCGAGGCAGTGCCCCAGCTCCCTGCGGCCTTCCACCACGAAAAGAGAAGTCTCGCGCCGCAGGGAGGAGTCCTTCTGCAGTGCGAGAAGCTTCTTTATCTTCGGGTTCTGTGCCGAAGTAATTTTTTCCGGAGAGGGGAACATACCCGCTGGCAGTCAGTTTCTAATACTGAACCTCCGTGCCGCCGTCACGATTGGGAGTCACTGCCCAGATTATGAGATAAACCCATAAACCGAGAGTTCCGAAAAGCAGGGCGATGAGGAACGCTATGCGTATCACGGTCACATCCACTTCAAAATAGTCGGAAAGACCGGCGCACACGCCGGCTATCTTTCCGTCCCTGCGGTTAAGATAAAGCTTTTTCATCCTACTTCATTTTTTCGGGACGCATCTGAGGGAAGAACAGTACGTCCTGTATGGTGGTCTGGCCCGTCATGAACATCGTGAGCCTGTCAATCCCCATTCCGAGTCCGGAGGTGGGAGGCATACCGTATTCGAGGGCGCGCACGAAGTCCATGTCGATGTACATGGCCTCGTCGTCGCCCTTGCTCTTGAGGGCGGCCTGCTCCTCGAAGCGCTCCAGCTGGTCCACCGGGTCGTTCAGCTCGGAGTAGGCGTTGGCCAGCTCCTTGCCGCACACGAAGAGTTCGAAGCGCTCGGTGAGCGAAGGGTCGCTGCGGTGGCGCTTGGTAAGGGGAGACATCTCCACGGGATAGTCGGTCACGAAAGTGGGCTGCACCAGCTTGTCTTCGCAGTAGGCGCCGAAGATGGCGTCAATCAGCTTGCCTTTGCCCATAGAAGGCTCGATGTCGACGTCGAGCTCCTTGCAGGTGGCGCGAAGCTCCTCCTCCGACATACCCTTGACGTCCACTCCAGCGTATTCGCGTATGGCGTCAAGAATGGGCAGCCTGCGGTATGCGCCGCTGAAGTCGATGGTGTTGCCGCCTATTTCGACGGTAGTCTTGCCGTTGACCTTCAGGGCGATACGCTCGAGCATCCGCTCGACGAAGCGCATCATCCAGTTATAGTCCTTGTAGGCCACGTAGATTTCCATGCAGGTGAATTCGGGGTTGTGGGTCTTGTCCATGCCCTCGTTGCGGAAATCCTTGGCAAACTCGTACACCCCGTTGTATCCGCCCACAATCAGGCGCTTGAGGTAAAGCTCGTTTGCGATTCGAAGGTAGAGAGGAATGTCGAGGGCGTTGTGGTGGGTGACGAAAGGCCTTGCCGTAGCGCCTCCCGGAATGCCCTGGAGTATGGGAGTCTCCACTTCGAGGCAGCCCGCCTCGTTGAAGTACTCGCGCATGGTAGCGATAATCGCGGCCCTCTTCACGAACACCTCGCGCACCTGGGGATTGATGATGAGGTCGACGTACCTCTGGCGGTAGCGCAGCTCGGGGTCGGTGACGGCGTCGAACACCTGCCCCTCGGCCTCCTTCACGATGGGAAGCACCCTCAGCGACTTGCTCAGAAGGGTGAGCTCCTTCGCGTGGACGCTGAGCTGCCCTGTCTGGGTGATGAAGGCGAAGCCCTTTATGCCGATGATGTCGCCTATGTCGAGAAGACGCTTCCACACGGTGTTGTACATCGTCTTGTCTTCACCCGGACAAATCTCGTCGCGCTTTATGTAAACCTGGATTCTGCCGCTCGCGTCCTGCAGCTCGCCGAAGGACGCGGCGCCCATTATGCGGCGGCTCATAAGCCTTCCGGCTATGCAGACATCCTGGAAATTACCTTCTTCAGCATTGTATCCCGCCAGTATCGAAGCTGCGTCGGTATTGACCGGATATTCGGCTGCGGGATAGGGCTCCACGCCCAGTTCGCGGAGCTTCGCCAGCGACTCGCGGCGAATCTGCTCCTGTTCGCTCAGTTCTGTAATCATAACTCTGCAAAAATAGGAATTTTCCTCGAAATTACCCGAAATAAGCGTTTATTTTCGGCATTATGATTATATTTGCAGGCTATGGGAACAGAAAAGCGCTGGAATATAATGCCCCAGGCCGACCCGGCCAAGGTGGACAGGCTCTCCGCCGAGGTCGGAATCGACCGCGTGCTCTCCGACCTCCTCGTAAAGCGGGGGGTGGAGACTTTCGAGCAGGCCCGCGCTTTCTTCCGTCCCAGCCTCTCCGACCTGCACGACCCCTTCCTGATGAAGGATATGGATGCCGCGGTCGAGAGGGTGCGCAGGGCAGTTACCGGCGGCGAGAAGATACTCGTTTACGGCGACTACGACGTTGACGGTACCACCGCCGTCGCCCTGGTGTTCTCGTTCCTGCGCCGCTTCACCTCCCATATCGACTTCTACATTCCCGACCGCTACGACGAGGGCTACGGAGTGTCCTATAAGGGCATAGACTGGGCCTTCGAAGGAGGATTCGGGCTGATAATCACCCTCGACTGCGGCATCAAGGCCATAGACAAGGCGCAGTACGCCAAGTCCAAGGGCGTGGATATGATAATCTTCGACCATCACCTCCCGGAGGAGAAGCTGCCCGAAGCCGTCTCGGTGCTCGACCCCAAGCGTTAAGACTGCAACTATCCCTTCGACGACCTTTCCGGCTGCGGAGTGGGCTTCAAGCTGGTGCAGGCCTACGCCCAGCGCTACGGAGTGCCTTTCGAGAGCCTCGTCCCCCTGCTCGACCTGCTCGTGGTGAGCATTGCTTCCGACCTCGTTACGATGGTGGGGGAGAACCGCACCCTTGCGCACTTCGGCCTGAAG
>JAFSVP010000155.1 GCA_017444905.1 Bacteroidales bacterium | reverse complement strand
GTAGCGTTCAGGGGTGTCGAAGCGTATAGTGTCGCCGGCAAAGACCACATACGCGGGTACGGCGGGGGCGCAGACGTGCATGTTGCCTTCCTTCGGGCGGAAAAGCCCTTGGGCGCAAGCGTGCCTCGCCGGGGCGAACAGAAAGATTGCAAGTAGCAGGAGAAACGGGTTGCGGACTTTCATATCTGGAGAGCCTGAAAAAGTTTATGCTATTACCCCGCTCCCGATAAGTTCCGGGGCGTCATAGGGGTCGGAAGGGTCGGGGAGCTCGTAAAACGCTGCGAACTGACCCGGGGTGATGCTGCGCTGGGGCTTGTCGAAACGTACGTACAGGCCGCTCCCGTGCATCGTGAGCACTGCGTCCTGAAGCTCCTGGCGGTAGCGTATGCGCACTCGGCAGCGCCTGCTGCAACCCTGGGCGAGAGCCTGCGAGGGGCGTATCCACCTGACTTCCTCGGCTGCTATGCGCAGTACGCTGCGGTAAAGGCCTTTATGGTCTTCGCCCTCACCCACGTACACGCGGTTCGACTCTATGTCGGTGGCGATTACGAATAGCGGCCTTGCGTGCCCACCCACGGCAAGCCCCTTGCGCTGGCCGAGGGTGAAGAACTGGGCTCCGTCATGCTTTCCGGCTACACAGCCCAGAGGGTTGGGCTTGAGCCTTGTCTTGCGTATATGGTGTTTCCCGGAGCGGTAACTTTCAGTCTCGAACTGTATGTTGCCGTAATCGAAGGGCATGGAGAGCTCCTGGAGCTCGGCTTCGCTAAGCTCGCGTGCGGCTGAGCAAAGCTCGGTCTCGCGGCGGTATCGCTCCGACTCATCGTACCAGGCATCGAAAACTTCGATTATGTCACCTTCGACGGCCTTGAGCTTCTGCTGCAGGAATACCGGCAGGTCCACTTTGCCGACGAAACAGATACCCTGTGAATCTTTCTTGTCGGCGGAAGGCAGGTCGGCTTCGGCCGCTATGGCCCTGACCTCCTGCTTCAGGAGCCCGCCGATGGGGAAAAGAGCCTTCGAAAGCTGCTCCTGGTCGAGCTGGCAGAGGAAATAACTCTGGTCTTTGCCGGGGTCGATGCCCTCCAGAAGGCTCCAGGAAGTGCTTCCGTCGGCCTCGTTCACAATGGCCTTGCGGCAATAGTGCCCCGTTGCCACGGCATCCGCGCCGAGCTCAAGGGCTTTCTTCAGGAAAGCGTCGAACTTTATCTCCCTGTTGCACAGTACGTCAGGATTGGGGGTGCGGCCCCGGGAGTATTCATCGAAGAGGTAATCCACGACGCGCCGGCGGTATTCCTTCGAGAGGTCGACGAAATAGAAGGGGATACCTATCTTGCGGGCCACGAGCTCTGCCACGAACTCGTCTTCCTCCCATTCACAGTCGCCGTGAAGTGTGCCTTCGGTATCGTGCCAGTTCTGCATGAACATTGCAAAGACCTCGTGCCCCTCGCGCTTGAGAAGCAGAGCCGCGACGCTCGAATCCACGCCTCCCGAAAGTCCTACGCAGATTTTCATACCACGGGGGCTATCTTAAATCGGTTACCACCCAGTCTTTCCCGAGGCGCGATGCCCTGAATACGAAGGGCGCCGTGTCGGTACCGGCCTCGGTAGTGACTATCGAGGTGATGATGAACTTTATCTCGCCGGAGCCTTCATCGCCCGCCCAGGTGCCGCTCAGCGAGTCGCCGGAAACCTTCATTCCGCTAACCCCCGAGGCCATTTCCAGAAGGCGGGAGTACATAGTCTCAAGGCCTCCGTCGTCTTCGATATAGACTTCCTTCGCCTCGTTGTCGACCGTCCAGCGGGTGGTGCCGTCGCACCAGACTTCCAGTGCCTTGCTCTTGATGCAGAAGCAGTTGCCGTCTATGACGACGCTCCCTTCCTTCGGGACGGGAAGAAGGCCGGCGGAGTCCAGCGAGTAATTGAAACTCACCTTTTTGCCTGCGAAATGCTCCAGCATCGCAGCGGCGTCGCCGCCCTGCGCAGAAGCAAGGGCGCAGGCCAGAAGCGCAACCAGTATTGAAAGCAGCTTTTTCATTCTATTTCGATGACAGGCCGCTGATTAGCTCGTAAAGCGAATTAAGGTCTCCTACAAGCACCTGGCGCGGTTTGGCGCCGTCCTGAGGGCCTACTACGCCTGCGGTCTCAAGCTGCCCCATCACCCTCGCGGCTTTTGCAAAACCCATACCCAGACGGGTCTGGAGGTATGAGGTGGAAGCCTTCTGGGTAGTGACTACCAACTCCGCCGCCTCCTTGAAGCGCTCGTCCAGGTCGCCCAGCTCTCCTCCGCCTCCGGAGGATTCGCCGTCTTCGCCCTCGCCTACGTCGGGCAGGTAGTAAGGCGTGTTGTAGCTCTTGGAATAGCCGCTCTGCGCCGCTATGCTTGTGGTGATTGCGTCAATCTCGTCGTTGCCCACATAGGCGCACTGGATGCGCTCGGAGTCGATGCCGGCCGAGAGCAGCATATCGCCGCGGCCTATGAGCTTCTCGGCTCCGGGGGCGTCGAGTATGGTCATCGAATCAACCCTCGCGGCCACCCGGAAGGCGATGCGCACGGGGAAGTTGGCCTTGATGGGGCCGGAAATCACGTCCACCGAAGGCCTCTGGGTGGCGAGAATCACGTGGATGCCCGCTGCCCTGCCCTTCTGGGCGAGGCGTATGATGGAGGTCGTGATGCTCTTTCCGGCTGCCTTGGCTTCGGGGCCGGCGCCGCCGGTCATGGTTAGGTCGGCGTACTCGTCGACTATCACTACCAGATAGGGCAGGAAACGGTGCCCCTGGTCGCTGCGGAGGTGGTGGCTGCAGAACTTCTCGTTGTAGAGCGAGAGCTTGTTCACTCCCGACTTTGACATAAGTTCGTAGCGGGCGTCCATCTCGATGCAGAGGGAGCGCAGTATCTTTTCGGCGTCTTTGGGCTTCTTGACGATGGCGTTGGCCATTTCGTCTTCATCGTCGGTGGAGTCGGACAGGACCGCGAGGTAGTGGTGCAGCAGCCTTGCATAGGCCGAGAATTCCACCATCTTGGGGTCGATGAACACGAACTTCAGCTCCGAAGGGTGCTTGCTGTACAGGAGTGAGCTTACTATTACGTTGAGCCCCACTGACTTACCCTGCTTCGTGGCACCTGCAATCAGCAGGTGGGGAGCGTCGGCCAGGTCGAATACCTTCACCTTCTGGGTGATGGTATAGCCTATGGCTACCGGCAGCTCCGCCTTGCTCTCGCGGAAGGCATCGTCGTTGAACATGGCTTTCAGCGGCACTATGGAGGCGAAGTCGTTGGCTACTTCTATGCCCACCGAATCTTCCAGCGCCACCACGCGCACGCCCTTGGCTTTCAGCGACATCGCTATATCATCCTGAAGACGCTTGATATCGTTTATCCTGACTCCGGGAGCCGGGTAAACCTTGTAGAGGGTGACGGTGGGGCCGACGATGGCCTTCACGTCGATTATCTGAATCTTGTAGTTGGCGAGTGCCGCCTTGATTTTGTTGCGGTTGCGCATGAGCTCGTCTTCACCTACCTCGTGCCGGCCGCTGTCGTGGCTCTTCAAAAGCTCCAGCGAAGGCGGGAAGTTGAATCCGGGCAGGCCGTCCGGAGGGTCCAGCCTGATGTTTATGGGGCTGAGCTCCTGACGGGTGGAGGTGTCGAGCCCCTCGCCGTACTGCACTTCCATAGGGGCGTCGACGCCCTCTTCTTCGCCGTTGGCTGAAGGAGCGTTTCCTTCGTCAGTGCCGGCTGCAGGGGTGGCTGCGGGAACGGCTCCTTCGGCGGCTGCTTCGGGATTTTCCTCCTCGGAAGCGTTTCCTTCAGTATTCCCGGGATTTACGCGGCGCGCTGCAAAGGCAGGGCGTGGCTTGCGGGGTGCTTCTTCCGGTGTATGGTCAGGCTGGAAGCTGCCGGAGGGTTCCGCCGTTTCTCCGCCTTTTGTCCAGAGGCTCGCGAACCATCTGGAGAATCCTTTGGATGCGAAAGTGAGCCAGAGCGCGGTCAATATGAGTATAAGGAGGATTGTCGGGACTGCTCCCAGCGTTTGCTGCGACCATCCGTACACGAGAGAACCGCAGGCGCCTCCGGGGCCGTTGCCGAATAGCGTGCCGAAGCCTGCCGCACTGCCCGCGAAGGCGAGTATCAGTGACAGCACGAATGCTCCCGAAAGGGCAAGGGGAAGTATGCGGCGGAACGGACTTATCCATCGCCCTGATATGAGGCGCAGGGCCGGAATGGCGAGCAGTACGGGCAGGACTAGCGAGCCCAGGCCGAAAAGCTCGGCTATCAGCAGGCGGCCGGTGCGGTATCCGAGCGAGCCGGCCGCGTTGGCTGCGTCCTCGCTCGGGGCGAGGCTCATATCCTGCTTCCAGCTGAAAAGGAAGGATATCTCTGCTATGAGGGCGAATACGGCGACTGCGGCCAGAAAGAAGCCCAGCAGCCTTACGGCGGAAGCCTTCTGGCCTTCGTCCCAGTTGCGTATGAAAGCGGGAAGCTTCATTATTTGCGCCTCCCCTTGTTTTTGCGGAAGCCGCCCCGGTTCCTGCCTCCCTGCTGGAAGCCGGAGGTGACGCCGGGCCTTGAGAAGTTCGCTTCCGAATTGATTTGCTGCAGCTTGATGCCTTCGGGTACCTTCAGCCGGTATTCCGAGAGCTTCTCGATATCGGCGAAGATGGTCTCGTCGGACACGCTGTCTTTATTCCATATAAGGTATTGCTGGCGCATATAGATGGCAAGCGCGCGTATCATTTCCGTCTTGACCTCGCCGTCGGGCTGAGTGCACAGGAGGTTTATGATGCGCTCGATGTTGCGCCCGTAGTGGGTGGCCTTTATCCTTTCATCTTTCATCGGCAACGGTACGGGCCGGGTGCTGAATTCGGAGGCTTCGGGGGCGGGATAGGGGGACTCCACGTCCAGGCCCTCGCCTGCGATGAGGTAAAGATGGTCCCAGAGCTTGTGGTCGAAATTGTCGAGGCTGCGCACCTGGGGGTTGAGGAGCTCCATCACCTTCACGACGGCACGGGCCTGGGCGCTGCGCTTGCTGCGGTCGGGCTCGGCCTTCATCATCTCCACCATCTTCAGCACGTTGCGGCCGTACTCGGGCATCGCGAGCTTCTCGCGTGCGGTGTTGTAGTCGAGGCCGTTATTGTTTTGCGTTTCTTGCATCGTAGTTGGTTTTCAGAAAAAGCAAATATAACTTATTTTATTATCTTTGCAAAGTGATAGGAGAGCGTATATGACAGGATTTTTCAATGTCGCCGGGCATCTTTTCGCCCTCGTCCTTCCCGAGCCCTGCACGCTGTGGAGGTATCTCGGTCAGTACGAGCCGTTCCGCGCTTCCGGCGAGGGGGCGGAACCCCTTTTCACGCTGGAACTGGTAAGGGACGCCTTCACGGCCAGTCCCGGCAGGGAGACGGTTTACGACGCTCCCACCGAAGATGGTGAAACTGTGGTGCGTATGTACCGCACGCCTGACGGGTGGTCGGTGGATATGGCGCCCGACAAGAGCGTGCCTTGTTTCGCTCATCTCAGCCTGAGTCCCGATTACAGCCGCGGGACGCTTTATCTCGACACCCGCCGCATCAACGATGCCATATTCGGCATCAACAACTCGCTCATGCTGATGTTCGCCTTCCGCACGGCTCCGCTCGGTACGCTGGAGCTGCACGCGTCGATGGTGTCGAATTCCGGCAGGGCCTTCCTTTTCCTGGCCCGGAGCGGTACAGGCAAGAGTACGCACAGCAGCTTGTGGCTCAAGCATATACCGGGCTCCGAACTGATGAATGACGATAATCCGGTTGTGCGCATATGGCCCGACGGCCGGGTGATTGCCTACGGCTCCCCCTGGAGCGGCAAGACTCCCTGCTACCGCAACGTGGAGGCGCCTGTCGGAGCCTTCGTAAGGATACGCCGCTCTCCGGAGAACAAGCTGGAGCGCCTCGGCCTGCTGGAGTCTTACGCCCTCCTGTATTCATCCAGTTCCGGGTTCAAGGCCGACAGGTCGATGGCAGACGGCCTGCACGCCTCGCTCGAGGCCGCGGTTACTACCGTTCCCTGCTATGTGCTGGACTGCAGGCCCGATGAAGAGGCGGCAAAGGTTTGCGCCGCCGGCGTTCTGAAGGGGGAGGCTGAATGAGATAGCCTGAATGGATATGAACGAGCCCCGTAAACTGGTGATTCCCAATGAGCTGATGCTCGGAAGAGTGTCGGAGTTCCTCTCCGAGGGGAGGGAGGTCGTGATTATGACCAAGGGCTCCAGCATGATGCCTTTCATAAGGGGCGAGCGCGACAGCGTGGTGCTTCTCCGCAGGGAGCGGCTGTCAGTCGGCGACATAGTTCTCGCGCAGATTGCCCCGGGTCATTACGTGCTTCACCGTATCAATGCGATGAAGGATGATTTTGTAAGGCTCAAGGGCGACGGCAATCTTGACGGCACCGAGCTCTGCCGGGCCTCCGACGTGTGCGGCACGGTGACGGCCATCCTCAAGGGGAGCGGTCGGAGGGTTGACTGCTCTGCCCGTTGCTTCAAACGGCGCAGCCGGCTCTGGGTGAAGGCTCCCCGCATCGTAAGGCGTTACTGCCTTGGAATTTACAGAAGACTGAAGTTTTTGTGAAATAGATTTTACAATGAAGACTGTAGAAGGATTTACCCTGCGCCCCCTGGGCAAGGAATTCATACTGACCTCCGAAAATGTGAGGCAGGTCAATTTCAACAGGATGATTTCGCTGAACGAGTCTGCCGCGTTTCTGTGGCGCTCGGTTGACGGGAAAGAGTTCTCCGTAGATGACCTTGTGGGCCTGCTCGTCGAGCGTTACGGAATAGATGCCGAAATGGCAAGGCACGACTCCGAGGCGATAGTCGTGAAGTGGCGCGAGGCTGGCATTATAACCGACTGAACCATACTTGGATGCGCCCGTTTAAGGACTGTTTCCGAGGCTTGATGCGGATGCTGCGGCCGCAGCGTTTCCGCGTGCTTGCCGGCGTCCTGCTGGGTGCGGGAGGGGTGGCTGCTTCCCTTGCCTTCGTCTGGATTTCCAAGCGTCTCGTGGAGATTGCAACCGGCACGGCTCCGGGCCGTATCTGGAACGCTGTATGGATTATGGCGGGCATTATGGCGGTGCAGCTGCTGCTTCGCGTTGCCGCCAAGTACTGGGAGGGGCTGATAGTGGTGAAGGCCCAGAACGGCCTTCGAGCCTCGCTTTTCAGGCTCGTGATGACGGCAGGGTGGAACGGGCGCGACCGTCTTCACAGCGGCGATACCGTAAGCCGTCTCGAAGAGGACATAAGGCTCGTGGTGGAGTTTCTATGCGTAAGGCTGCCCGAGACGCTTGTTACACTGATTCAGCTGGTTGCGGCATCGGTATATATTTTCGTGCTTTCTCCTTCGCTGGCCTGGATTCTGCTGCTGATAATGCCTGTGGCGGTGCTCTGTTCGAGGCTCTTCTTCCGCAGGCTGCGCCGCTTGACCAATGAGATTCGCGAGGGCGACGCCCGGGTGCAGGGCCATATGCAGGAGAATGTCCAGAGGAGCGTCGTGGTGCGTATGCTGGGCGCCGTGCCGGCAGTTTTTTCGAAGATGGACGCCCTGCAGGGAACGGTGTACGACAAGACGGTGAGCCGTCTCAATTACGGAGCGGTGTCGCGGGGCTTCATGCAGCTTGGCTTTGCCGCGGGGTACGCCCTGGTTTTCCTCTGGGGCGTGTTCGGGCTTCGTGACGGGAGTCTCGGCTACGGCACTATGGTGGCCTTCCTGCAGCTCGTGGGCCAGGTACAGCGCCCGGTGGCGGGCCTGGCTACCCAGATTCCGTCGTTTATCCGCGCGCTGTCGTCTGAAGACAGGCTGATGGACCTTATGGACCTGCCGCAGGAGGGGCTCCCCGCCGACAGGATGCTGCCAGGCGTGCCCGGCGTGCGCGTGAGCGGCCTCAGTTTTACTTACGAAGGGACCGATTCTCCCGTGATACGGAACTTCGACGCCGATTTCAAACCCGGGACGATGACTGCCGTGCTGGGCTCCACCGGGGCGGGGAAGTCGACTCTCATAAGGCTCATTGCCTCCCTTCTCAAGCCTTCTTCGGGCAGGGTGGTGCTTTACGGCGCCGATGCTGCGGGAAGGCCGTTCGAGGCGGAATCCTGCGTTGACACCCGCTGCAACTTCATGTATGTGCCTCAGGGCAACAGCCTTATGAGCGGAACTATTCGCGAGAACCTGCTTCTTGCAAAGCCTGATGCCGGCGACGAAGAGCTGCGCGAGGCTTTGCATATAGCTGCGGCCGACTTCGTTTTCGAACTTCAGGGAGGCCTGGATACCGTATGCGCCGAGATAGGCGCCGGCCTCAGCGAGGGGCAGGCCCAGCGCATCGCCATTGCCCGCGCCCTACTGCGTCCCGGCGGAATCCTTATTCTCGACGAGGCTACTTCTGCCCTCGACGCCGGTACAGAGAGCGAGCTTCTCGAGCGTCTCGGCTCCCGTTACAAGGGCAACAAGACCATTATCTGCATCACCCACCGCCCCGCCGCCACCGGCTACGCCGACGCGATAGTCCGTATGGGCTGACGCGAGCGTTCGGTTATCCTCCCGATGTTTGTTTCTATTGGAAAAAATCCTTACCTTTGGGAATACGAATCAATAACCAATGGCACAAGTTAAACAGACCAAGCACAGCTTCAAGTACTGGCAGTGGCGCGTAATCATCTGCTCGATGATAGGCTACGCCATGTTCTACTTCGTGCGGAAGAACTTCTCTTTCGCTATCCCGCTCATCCAGCAGCAGTATCCTGATATCACCAAGGCGCAGTTCGGAGCCATCATTTCAGCCGGAGGCATCATCTACGGCATCTCCAAACTGCTCAACGGAATAATCGGCGACCGCACCAACGCCCGCTGGCACCTCGTGCTGGGCCTCGGCATATGCGTTATAGTCAACTTCATCTTCGGCTGGACCGACAAGCTTACCACGATGCTTACCGGCGCTGACGGCGGCCCCGACTTCATCGGCGGCTTCGTCACCATAATGTCGGTGCTCTACATCATCAACCAGATATTCCAGGGCTGCGGCTTCGCTCCCTGCAACCACCTGATGGTGAGCTGGGTGCCGCCGCATGAGCTGGCTACCAAGATGAGTATCTGGAACACCTCGCACAGCGTCGGAGCGTTCGTCGCCGCCGTTATCTGCGGCTACCTCACGAGCTGGCAGATGTGCTTCTGGGTGCCCGCCTGCATCTCGCTTTTCGGCGTATTCTTCATCATCGCAACCCTGCGCGACACTCCCAAGTCGGTAGGTCTTCCGGAGCTCCCGAAGGTCGAGGGCGAGCTTGACGAAAGCAAGGGCAAAGACAAGAAGGAGTGGCGCAAGTTCCTCGTGCAGAAGGTGTTCCTTAACCCGGTAGTGTGGATTCTGGCCCTTACCGACCTCTTCGTGTACGTGGTACGCTTCGCCATCCTCGACTGGGGTCCTTCGATGCTGCAGGATATGGGTCTCAGCCAGGCTCTGTCGGGCTGGACGGTGGCCATCTTCGAGGTTGCCGGCTGCCTGGGAATGATATTCGCCGGCTTCGTGTCCGACAAGTTCTTCAAGAGCCGCTCGCAGAGGGTCTGCGCCATCGAGATGGTGCTCGTGGCCCTGTGCCTCGTGGCCCTGCACTATATTCAGGACTGGCATTCGCCCGTACTCTTCCTTGTTGTGCTGGCCCTTGCAGGCTTCTTCCTCTACGGCCCCCAGGCCCTGCTCGGCGTGGTGGCCTCCAATGAGGTCAGCAAGAAGGCCGCATCGTCGGCCGTCGGTATCATCGGCTTCATGAGCTACCTCAGCACCCTCATCACGGGTTATCCCCTCGGCAAGTTCGCCGACACTTTCGGATGGCATCCCATCTTTATCCTGATGGCCGGAGTTGCTGTCATCGGCTTCCTGCTGGTCGTTACTCTCTGGAACCTCAAAGACAAATCAAGGAGCGCCGAGGCATAGGCATTCCAATAATCGATAAGGTATTATGCTTTCATCAAAAGTGCTTCTTTCCGCTCCCTCCGGGCTGCACGCGCGCCCGGCAGGAGAGCTCGTTAAGCTCGTAAAGGGCTTCGCGGGCTCGAAAGTGCGCATAGCCACGCCTGCAAAGTCGGTGGACGCCGCATCCATGCTGGGCTTGCTTTCGCTGGGCCTTAAAAGCGGCTCCGAACTGGAAGTGAGCGTCGAAGGCGGCGACGAGGCCGCCGTGCTTCAGGCGGTTTCTTCCTTCATATCCTCGATAGGGGAGTAGTTATGAAGGCATCAGGTCCCGCTTTTCTATGGAAAAGGGCCGCTTCGGGCGGCCTTTCCCGTTCTTTTTCAGAGGCTTTCGCCCTTGTGCAGGGCGAGCTTGCCAGCGCGGCGGAAGGAAATGAAGTCTTCGCAGCCCATCTTGAAATCCTTGAAGACCCGATGCTCTCCGAGAGCGTCGGGGAGCAGCTTGCGGCTGGCCTCCCGGAAAAAGAGGCCGTAAGCGCCGCCTGCGCCTCGGTGTGCTCGATGTTCGAAGCGATAGACGACGAATACCTTAAGGCCAGGGCTGACGACGTGCGCGACGTTTTCGGGCGCATAGCCGCTGCAATGGAGGGAGGAGATGCGCAGGCTCCGGCGGAGCTTCCTCAGGGCTGCGTCATAGTGGCGGAGGAGCTTATGCCTTCAGATACGGCGCGCATCGATTTCAGCCGCGTTGCGGGCATAATCTGCGCCCGCGGAAGCACGACTAGCCACGTCTGCATCATCGCCCATTCCCACGGAGTGCCTATACGGGTGGGAGTGAGTATCGACGGCATCAGCGAGGGCAGTCTCGTGGAAGTTGACGACCCCGCAGTCGGAGGGTCTGGCGCTATCGCCGCCCTTGTCCGGAAATACGGCCGCAAACTTTACGTCAATGCCGGAAGCATCGATGAAATAAAGGCCGCAATGGCGGCAGGAGCCGACGGAATCGGTCTTTTCCGTACAGAGTTCCTCTTTATGGGCCGAAGCTCCCTCCCTACCCGTGAGGAGCAGAAGGAACTCTACCTCCAGGCCCTGCTCGAGTGCGGAGGAAGGCCTCTTACCCTGCGCCTTCTCGATGCCGGAGGCGACAAGCCCCTGCCCTGCCTTCATATAGATAAGGAAGACAATCCCTTCCTCGGCCTGAGGGGCATAAGACTGTGTCTCAGGCATCCGGAACTTCTTCAGTGCCAGCTTGGTGCGGCGGTGGATGCCGCCCGCGTGCTGAAAGGCATGCATCCGGAATACTTCAGCGCCGGGGAGCCTCCCCTGAGGCTGATGATACCTATGGTAAGTACAGTTGAGGAAGTGCTGGAGGTACGCCGCTTGCTGCCGGAAGACGCCACTGAACTGCTCAGGCTCGGCATAATGGTGGAGACGCCGGCGGCGGTGCTTTCGGCCCGCACGCTTGCAGGGGTGAGCGACTTTTTCAGCGTGGGTTCCAACGACCTTACCCAGTATATAATGGCGGCAGACAGGGGGAACCCGGGCGTGGCCGGCCTTTACACTCCCCTTTCCGAAGCGGTGCTGGAGGCTATGCGTATGGTTACGGCAGCGGCGCACTCGGCGGGAATACCCGCCGGAATCTGCGGCGAACTCGCGTCCGAACCCGAGGCCGCGCAAATCCTTGTGGATACGGGCTTTGACTCCCTGAGCCTCGCAAAACTCTGAAGCGGAGCCGGGATGTCATCCGAGGGCGTGAGCCGCCCTCTATTCCATCACGCAGTAACAGCGGAAGGGGTTGAGGTCCTCTACGGTGTAGAGCCGGCCTCCGTTCTTGTAAAGGGTGCCTGTGCCCTCGGTGTAAAGGGCGAGGTATATGTCTCCGGATTCTGTTACAACAAGCGGATTCCCGTTTTCAAGATGGTCAGTCGAATTAATCGTGTAAAGGAGCTCTCCGTCTTTGCGAATCAGGGTTTTGCCCCTGTGATAATCGCAGATGGCCGTATATACGTGACCTCCGCGGCAGGCCTTGCTGTTGAGGTACCAGGATTCGAACCTGGGCAGACAGAACCAAAATCTGTAGTGCTACCATTACACCATACCTCAATTCCGGCCGCAAAGTTAAAAATTTTTTGAAATAACGAGGATAATGCTTAAATTTATCGAATCAAATACCAACAACAAAAATGGATACACAAAAAGTAATAGCTCAGGCTCTCGAGGTTTCGGTCGCCACCAAGGCGCTGGAATTCGGAGAGGACATCCTCGACCGGATCCCCGGTTTGTTCAACAAGTTCTTCCCCGGCAAGAAGGCCATAGTCTTCGCCGACAAGATCACCTGGAAGGTGGCGGGCGAGAAAGTGTTCTACGAGCTTGCCAAGGCAGGCGTCCCCGCAGTCACCCACATCATCACCGACGACCGCTTCCATCCCGACTGGAAGTACGTCGAGCAGATGGACAAGGTGGTTGAAGAGAACGACGGTATCCTCATCGCAGTAGGCGCAGGCGTCATCAACGACCTTGCCAAGCTGGCCTCCTTCCGCCACGACAGGCAGTACATCTGCGTGGCCACCACAGCTTCGGTGGACGGCTACACCTCCTCATCCGCCATCGTGAACGACGAGCGAGGCGCCAAAATCAACATCAAGGCCAACGCCCCGCTCGTAATCGTCGCAGACTCCAAGGTGCTGGCCTCCGCTCCCTGGTTCCTCACCGCCGCCGGATATGCCGACCTCGCAGCGAAGATTACCGCAGGCGCAGAGTGGATGATTGCCGACCTCTTCGGCACCGAGCCCATCGACGCCCCCAGCTGGCATATCACCCAGGATTCCCTCAAGGAGATGCTTGACGACCCCGACGGCATCAAGACCGGCAACCCCGCCTCCGTCGAGAAGCTCTTCCTCGGTCTCACCCTCGCCGGCATCGGCATGGAGGTGGCAGGCTCGAGCCGTCCCGCTTCCTGCGCGGAGCACCTTTACGGCCATTACTGGGATATGACCCACCATACCAACAACGGCCGCCCCGTATCGCACGGCTTCCAGGTCGCCATCGGCGAGCTGACTCTCAGCGCATTCTTCGATGCTCTCTTCCAGATGGATCTGAGCAAGCTTGACGTCGACAAGTGCGTCGAGGCCTGGCCTACCCTCGAAGAAGAGCAGGAAAGGGCGAAGAAAATTTACGCCGACTTCCCCGTGCCCACCCTCGGCTATGAGGAAATCACCAAGAAGTGGCAGCCCAAAGAGGAAGTGCGCAAGCAGCTCCAGAAGGTCAAGGACAACTGGCCCGAGTTCAAGAAGAAGCTCCAGGCCCAGGTGTACTCCTTCGAGCAGATGCGCGACCTCTTCAAGCGCGCCGGCGCCCCCACCACTCCGGAAGAAATCGGAGCCACCCGCGCCGACCTTCGCAAGATTACCGATTACGTGCAGCTTATGCGCTGGAGAATCAACCTTCTCGACCTTGCCAAGCGCGGCTGTTTCTATGACGAACTTATGGACAAAGTCTTCGGCAAAGGCGGAGTCTGGGAAATTGAATAGTTATGAACGTTAACCCTATGCTCAACCTCCTTGCCCTGCGCAAGGAAGGCATCCCTGCAGGCATCCCTTCGTACTGCACGGCAAATGAAATCGTCATCGAGGCAGTCCTCGACCAGGCGAAGAAGTACGGCGACAGCGTGCTCGTCGAAGCCACCAGCAACCAGGTCAACCAGTTCGGCGGCTACACCGGAATGAAGCCCGCCGACTACCGCGACTATGTGTACGCTATAGCCGACCGCATCGGCTTCGACCGCTCCAAGCTCATACTCGCGGGTGACCATCTCGGCCCCCAGCCCTTCCAGGGCCAGCCTGAGGCCGAGGCAATGGTGAACGCCAAGGAGATGGTGCGCCAGTACGCGGCTGCAGGTTATACAAAGATTCATCTCGACACCAGTATGCGCGTGGCCGACGACGACCGCTCCAAGCCCCTCAGCGACGAGGTCATCGCCCGCCGCGGTGCCGAGCTCATGAGGGTTGCCGAAGACGCCTGGCAGGAGCTTGCCGCCAAGGACCCTTCCGCAGTGCACCCCGTGTTCATCATCGGAAGCGAGGTCCCCATCCCCGGCGGAGCCCAGGAGAAGGAAGAGATGTGCGTTACCGACCCTGATGCCTTCGCAGCCACCGTCCAGGCCTACAGGAAGGTGTTTGCAGAGTACGGCCTCTCCGAGCTCTGGAAGTACGTGATAGCCGTAGTGGTGCAGCCCGGAGTCGAATTCGGCGACGCTGACGTGCATATGTACGACAGGAGCGACGCCAAGGCCCTCTGCGCCCGCCTGAAGGATTTCCCCGAGCTGATGTTCGAGGGGCACTCGACCGACTACCAGTCGCCACAGGCCCTCCGCAACATGGTTCTCGACGGAGTAGGCATACTCAAGGTAGGCCCGGCCCTCACCTTCGCTGCCCGCGAGGCTCTCTTCGCCCTCAGTCACATTGAAGACGAGCTCATCGACGACCCTGCACAGCGCTCCGATTATATAAAGGTGGTGGAGCAGGTAATGCTCGAGAATCCCAAGAACTGGCAGAAGTACTATCACGGCACCGACAAGGAGATTGCCCTGAAGCGCGCCTACAGTTATTCCGACCGCAGCCGCTATTATATGGGCGACGAGCGCATCGAGGCCGCTATGAAGAAGCTCTTCGCCAACCTCACCGGCGTTGACATCCCTATGGGTATGCTCCATCAGTATATGCCGCTGCAGTACATCGGAGTGCGCGGCGGAAGGCTCAAGCTCGAGCCCCGCGCCCTCGTCAAGGACGCGGTGCGCATCGTGTGCGACGACTACAACTACGCCACCCGTCCCAACTTCGTGGCCGGCAGCGTGTTCATTTAAGAGTTGGTTTTAAACAGCTTCTAACGTTTATCGCGGAAGAATTCCGTTACGAGTCTGGAGCAGGCGTCCTCGAGGACGCCTGCTTTTATTTCCGTCCGGGGGTGAAGCAGGGAGGGGGAGTACAGGCTGAAGCCCCTCTTGGGGTCGGAGGCTCCGTAAACTATCCTGCCGGTCTGTGCCCAGCAATGGGCTGCGGCGCACATGGGGCAGGGCTCCACGGTAACGTAAAGGGTGCAGTCGCTCAGATACTTGCCGCCGACGGCTTCGGTAGCCGCGGTGAGGGCTATCATCTCCGCGTGGGCGCTGGGGTCGTGCAGGCGCTCGGTCATATTGTGCCCTCGCGCTATAATCCTGCCTCCGCAGGTAATGACGGCCCCGATGGGCACTTCACCCTCGCTCCGCGCCTCTTCGGCCTCGCGGAGCGCTTCTTTCATGAAAAGCTCGTCCATCAATAGATGACTTTCAGCCAGGGCGCGTTCTGCTCAAGCCAGGGCTTCATGCTGAAGGGGATGTCGGTACACATCGCGTCGGAACCGAGGTATGCGGCCAGCATGAAGTCGGAAATCTTGTGGGTGGGCCATAGGCTCACTATCATACCTGCGTCGTGGGCCTTCTTCACCATGTCGGCGGTGGTATGCTTGGTCTTGCATCCCATTACCCAAATATCTTCGCGGCGGCAGGTTTCGATGGCCTCTTCGGTGACTCCGGAATTGAAGATTATGAGCAGCTCTGATTCGGGGCCTTTGGATTTGAGCTCGGGGTGGGCCTTTTTCAGATAACGCAGCCCGCGAAGGTCGGAGGAGGTGAATCGGAGCACGGAGCCCTTGGTGCGTATAGATTTGACTGCCTGATAGATGCGTTCGGCATAGCTCTCCAGCCTCTCCTGCGGGTAGAGGGAGTCGGGCTTGGTCTTGAACTCGAATTCCACGTACAGGCTGTCCTTGTCCTGCAGGAAGGAGATGAAATCGTCGAACCTGAGCATCCTGTTGCCCTGTTTCGTGCGGAGCTTGTCGATTTCGGCGGAGGTTTTCTTTTCGAAGATGCCGCTGCCGTTGGTGGTCCTTTCAAGGGTGCAGTCGTGGGTGAGGTAAAGAACGCCGTCGCTGGTCATGCGGATGTCGGTTTCGAAGCCGGTGTAGCCGGCGTCCCAGCTGTCCTGAAAGGCCTGGAGCGTGTTTTCGTCGCGCTCAAGCCTCCCCCCGCGGTGGGAGAATGCGCGTATGGTCTGAGTCTGTGCATAGGCGCCTGCGGCAAGGCAGCAGGCAAAAAGGATGGCGATAATTTTCTTCATACTCACAAATATATTGAAACTTTCCGAAAAAAAACTGACATTTGCGGACAGATATGAAACTTTTCCTGATTGACGGCCACGCGCTCGTCTTCAAAATGTATTACGCCTTCCTGGGCCGCCCGATGGTGAACGGCAAGGGGGTGGATACGTCCATACTTTTCGGCTTTACGAAGTATCTGCTGGAACTTGTCGCCCGCGAGAAGCCCACGCACCTTGCAGTGGCTTTCGACCCTCCCGGGGGGACTTTCCGCAACGAAATCTATCCTGAATACAAGGCCAACCGCAGTGAAACTCCCTCCCTCGTGGTGGAGGCTCTGGAGCCTCTGGTACGAATCGTAGGTGCGATGGGAATCCCGGTAGTAATGGTGAAGGGCTTCGAGGCTGACGACGTGATAGGCACGCTGGCCCTGCGCTTCTCGGCACAGGGAGCTGACGTTTATATGGTTACGCCCGACAAGGATTACGGTCAGCTGGTGTCGGAACACGTGCTCCAGTACAAACCCGGCAAGGGGGGAGGCGACTCGGAACTGCTGGGCCCTTCGGAAATATGTAAAAAGTGGGGGATAGACAGTACGGCGCAGGTAATAGATATGCTGACTATCTGCGGAGACGCTTCCGACAACGTGCCGGGGGTGCAGGGCGTAGGCCCCGTGGGAGCATCGAAGCTGCTTCGCAAATATTCCTCCGTTGAAGGTATATATTCTCATCTTCAGGAGCTTACGCCGCGCCAGCGGGAGATGTTCGAACAGGCTTCCGGTCATATCGCTCTCTCGCGGGAGCTGGTGACCATACGCACCGACGTGCCGCTGGAAGCCGGCCTTGAGGGGATGCTGCTTTCTTCTCCCGATATGGCGGAGGCGGAAGCGGTGTTCGACGAGTTCGAGTTCCCTTCGCTCAAGCGCCTGCTGCGGAGCCTGTCGGAAGTATATACCTCGAAGGATGATGCCGGCCAGGCCCTTGGCGCCGGTATTAAGGCTTCACCCGTGAAGGAAGAGCTGGATGCCCGCAGGCAGGTGGAGCCTTCATATATCAAAGGTTCGCGCGTGGCCATCCTGTACGAAGGAGGAGTGCTGTATGCTGCCTGCCGTGAAGCTTCCTCAGGCGGCATACTGTGGGCCAAGGGGCATCCTTCCGAATTTGCTGCATTGCTGTCAGATGCATCCTGCGTGAAGGCGGGGCATTCGCTGAAGTCAATGCTGAATGCGCTCCGGTCCGATGGCTTCGAGGTGAACGGACGGCTTGAAGATACTGAGCTTCTGCATTATCTCCTGAGTCCTGAAAGCAGCCACGCTCCGGAGTCGCTGGCCCTTTCGTTCCTCGGGGTAAGTCTTGAGGCGGACGGAGCGGGAGAAGAAGCGTCGCTTTTCGACGAGCCCGCTGCGGAGCCGGTCCGCGACCTTGAGGTGTCGCTGGTCCTGCCGCTTGCCGACTGCCTGAAAGAGAAGCTTTCAGAGACCGATGCGAGGCTTCCTGAGCTGTACGACAGGGTTGAGGAGCCGCTTATTAACGTACTCCGCCGTATGGAAATGGCCGGCGTGAAGATAGACCTTGCGGCTCTGGGGCAGTTTGCGGACGGGTTGCGGGTGCGGGCCTCGGAGCTCGAAATCCAGGTGCGTGAAGTTGCGGGGGACGCTTCGTTCAACGTTAATTCGCCCCGTCAGGTGGGTGAGCTCGTGTTCGGGAAGCTGAATCTCGCACCGGGTGCGAAGAAGCCGTCGAAGGGCAGCTGGCCGGCAGATGAAAAGACTCTGCAGGAGCTCTCTGACAGGCATCCCGTGATAGAGAAGATTCTTGAATACCGCTCGCTGAGAAAGCTCCTAGGAACATATATCGACCCTCTCCCTTCTTACGTGAGTCCGGTGGACGGGAGGGTGCATACTACTTTCAATCAGGCGCTTACTTCTACTGGGAGGCTCTCGAGCTCCAATCCGAACCTGCAGAATATCCCCGTGCGGACGGAGCTTGGGCGTGAAATCCGCAAGGCTTTCATTCCCGACGGCTCTGGGAAGGTGATAATGAGCGCGGATTATTCGCAGATTGAGCTGAGAATAATGGCGCACCTTTGCGGCGACGAGCATCTCTGCGGGGCTTTCCTTTCGGGCACTGACGTGCATTCGGCTACGGCGGCGAAGATTTTCGGAGTGCCGGTGGGGGAGGTGACTGCGGATATGAGGCGTATGGCAAAGACGGCCAATTTCGGAATTATGTACGGTATTTCCTCGTTCGGTCTCAGCCAGAATCTGGGATGCTCGCGCGCCGAGGCCAGGCGCCTGATAGACGATTACTTCGCCTCGTTCCCGATGATACGCAGCTGGATTGACGCCACGCTTGCCTCGGCGCGGGCCGACGGTTACGTGGAGACTCTTTTCGGCCGCAGGCGCTACATACCCGGCCTTACTGCCGGCAACGCCCAGGTGCGTGCGATGGCCGAACGCAATGCGGTGAACGCTCCGATACAGGGCACCAGCGCCGATATCATCAAGCTGGCGATGACGGCCGTGGACCGCAGGCTCCTGGGTGAGGGGCTTTCGGCGCGCATGGTCCTGCAGATTCACGACGAACTCCTTCTGGAAGTGCCGCTTGAAGAGGTGGAGAAGGTTTCGTCGATAGTGACTGAGGAAATGCAGGGAGTCATTAAGTTAAAGGTACCACTTACGGTGGAATGCAAATATGGCACAAACTGGCTCGAAGCGCACTGATGAACTTGTAAGGCGCGCGATTATAGGCGACGGGACTGCGTTCACTGCGCTGTGGGATATGCACATAGCGTCGGTGCGCTCTTACCTGCGGGGCTCCATGAAGCAGCTCGACCGCTTCTATATCGAGGATATCTGTTCCAAAACCTTCGAGAAGGCGTTCAGGCAGATTGGCAGTTTCGACCCTTCGCTCGGGCGTTTCGACACATGGCTGAAGCGCATCGCCCGAAATACCGCCCTCGACGTGATTGACAGCGAGTCGCGCCGTCTGCGCGGGCAGGTGTCGATTGACGAGGATTTCCGCAACCTTGTGGCTGCGGAGAACGTGGGCGAAGACGAAGACGATCCTCTGGATTCGATTATCCGTACCGAAGACCGCGAGGCTACCGAGGGGTGCATCGAGGGCCTGCCCGAGCTTTACCGCGACGTGGCCCGCAAACGCCTCGTGGAGGGCCTGCAGTACAAAGAGATAGCGGAAGAAACCGGACTCGAACTGAATACCGTGAGGACCCGGATACGACGGGCCAAAATGCTGCTCGACAAGATGAAATGATAAACGACAAGTCATATTACGAGGGCGCCGTGGCGCTCTGGAGGGAGTGGAACGGGAAAATCAACGTGATTTCCCGCAAGGACGACGATTGTATCTACGAGCATCATATCCTGCATTCGCTCGCCATTGCAAGGTATTTCGAATTGTTTTATCCTTCAATGAGTTTCGAGGGTGCGTCTTTTCTTGACCTGGGTACCGGCGGAGGCTTTCCGGGCATTCCGCTGGCTATAAATTACCCGGGGGCGCGCTTCGTTCTCTGCGATTCGATAGGCAAGAAAGTGAAGGTGGCGCGCGCCGTTGCCGACGGCCTTGCTCTCGGGAATGTCGAATGCGTGAACGCCAGGGCAGAGAGCATCGAGGGGCCTTTCGACTGGGTGGTCTCGCGCGCCGTGGCTCCGCTCGACCGTCTGTACCCCTGGGTAAAGGGGCGTTTCGGCAGGAGCATAATCTGCCTGAAGGGCGGCGACATCGCCTCGGAAACGGCGCTTTTGATGCATCGTTTTCACGTCGACGGGAGGAAAATCCGGAGCTGGAGGATATCCGACTGGCTTGATGATGAATATTTCAAAGAAAAATTTGTAATTGAAGTCGGAAAAGATTACCTTTGCCCTCCCGTTTTTGAATAATTAAAACATAACGATAATGAAACGTACATATCAACCTTCAAATCGCAAGAGAGTCAACAAGCACGGTTTCCGTGAGCGTATGTCCACTCCCAACGGCCGCAGGGTGCTCGCAGCACGCCGCCGCCACGGTCGCAAGAAGCTTACCGTTTCTTCCGAGGACAGGTTCTAGCAGACCCCTTCATCGTCCCCCCGGCAGGCCCAGAGGGAGCGAAATATGGCCCGGACCAAGCGGTTCGGGCCATATTTCGTTGATGCCGGTTGAACGCCTATTCCGTGCTCCATTCGAAGTCGGAGGGGGAGTTGACGAGGAGGCGGAGACGGACGGTGCCGCCTCGGTGAACGGGCCCGAGGCTCAATGGGAAGCGGCATGGAGTACCGTCCACCGTGGCTTCGAGCACGAAGACGGTGGCCGGGGTGCCGGGCGAGGACGAAGGCGAATCGTTGGGGTAGCAGAAGAGCTCGGCTCCCGGGTGCTGGGGTAGTATGCCTATGTCGAAGGGGAGCGGGCGCTTGCGGGCCGAAGGAATGAATTCCGGGGGGCGGAAGCCGTCTGTCCTCAGGACCTCGGCGAACGCGGCTGTATTTTCAAGGTATATTACCGGGTCTTCCAGCCTCCTGTAGCCCGTCATACAGTTGCAGACCTCGTCCAGCACCACCCTTGCCATCAGTGGCGTGAGGGTTATCAGTACCACGGCGGCGCTCTCAAGCAGAGCCGTGCCGCTCATAAGGGGCGCGTACGGGTCTTCGAGCCCGAATTCTGCGCAGAGGCTCTCTGCCTCTTCGTAGCGGCTTACTGCATCCAGCCCGCCTATGCAGGAGGCGTTGGCGAGCGCAACCGCGATGAGAGGCCCTTTGCGGGCTTTGAACTCAAGGCTTGCGGGCAGAGTGTCCAGTCGGAACCGGCGTTCCAGGGAGTGAAGTCCGTCGGCGTCGAAGACAAGAAGGTCGAAGCGGTAAATATTCAGTCTGTAGCCCCGCGAGCTGCTGTCGGCGCTGAACGACACGCGGTACAGGGCTGTCTCTTCCAGCCCCTCTTCCACCTGTACTTCGTCGGGGCCGTTTTTATGAACCTGGCAGGCCGGAGACAGAATTAAAAGCAAGCTGAACAATAAAAGGTTTTGGAGCAGAGCGCTCCCCGGCGGACGCCGGTAGCAGGAGACTGTAAGCCCCCGGCCTGTCGGGTTCTGTTTACATATCATCACGGCGCAAAGTTAGCGTGCACGATAATGACTGTCCCTAAGTGCCGGGGGCCTGACCTCTTGATATTTACGATTATAAACTTTTAAGGGGGCGAACGACTGTTTACCCCCTTAAAAGTATCATTGAATCTTTATTATAAAAAAAAGTTTACTACAAGATTCCTAGTCGTCGGCGCCTGCCACCGGATCCCAGAGGTAGCTGACAGGTGTTCTGTCGATGTAAGGGCGGTTGTCGGTGCCGGAGTTTTTGTAAACCCATCTCATAGCCGTGAATACCTTTTGGTAGTCGCTGCTCCAGCTTACGCCTTTTCTGTTGCTTCCGCCCTCTTCGGTCTTCTTGGTTACGCCGTTGAGGAAGTCAATGCAGTTGTTGGCGCAGGTGGTCGACCAGTACTCGGGCTCGGTCGCATTTTTTGTTTTGGAATACGGCTGGGTCTTGGTCACGTTACTGTTGACCAGGGCCCTGTTATTGTAAACAGTGACGTTTGACGAGTTGGTCCAGTTGGATATCGGCCCTACTATGTTGTCGATGGTTACGTTGTTGTATTTGGTTCCGCCTGCGTTGGTGGTGAAATTGGAAGGGAGGTATCCGACCACCAGCCCCGTGGCGTCGGAAAGGGCAGGCACTCCGCTGAACATAGCCGCCTTCGCCGGAGGCTCGGAGCTGTACACCATATTATATGTAAAGTCAGTGGCGAGCGCGTGGATGCGTATGTATCCGATGTCGTCCGCCATATCGTTGGTGTTTACATAACCGATGGCTGAACCTACGCAGACTTTGTAAGAACCGTAATGGTCGGCATAGTAGCCCGAAACATAGGAAGCGTTGTTGAGTATCCTTATGGTGAATACGTTATTGCCCAGGTTGCCCCTGACATAGCCTATCATTCCGCCCATATGTATGCCGCCTTCCATTGCGTCGTACAGGCGGGCGCTGCCTACGATGTTGTTGAACATCCTGATTTCGGTATCGGATGCGAAAATTGACGCATAGCCCAGGATTGGTGAAATGCCTGAGCCGTATGCGGCGTCGTTGCCGGCGTTCAGCTCCGGCGTGTTCTGTATGTAGCAGTGCTTGATTCTGAGTATGTAAGGTTGTGCGGCTGCAACTATGCTGGACAGTGGCCTTATACCGCCCATTATTCCTCCGACTCCGGTTCCGACAGCGTTAATCTTCGCTCCGTTGGTTCCTCCCTTGAAGCAGCAGTCTTTAATTAGCAGAGCGACACGGGGGCCTGAAGGATTTGCAGGCTCGAAATTGCCGACTATACCACCGACGAAGGAGCGGCCTTCGATTCTGACCTCCCTTTCCGGGTTGCTCTCGGAACTAACGGTGCAGGAGATAATCTCAGCGTCTCCGCCGTCTTCCTGTACGTAAACGTCGCCTACGATTCCGCCCGTCATATCGCCGTTGCAGCGAAGGGTTACGTCACCTGTCGAACATACCCTGCAGTTGGATATGGTTCCGCCCTTCATCTTGCCGGAGATGCCTCCTACGCCTCCTTTTCGGGTGGCGCCGGAATACTCGACAGTGCCTTTCCTGAAGGTGCAGGAGTTTATGGTGGCAAACTGGATGTGCCCGGCTATGCCGCCCACGGCGATGTTGATATCCGTGCCAGGGTCGGCAGGAGTTATGACATTAATGTTTTCCGCCCAGCAATTCTGGATAATAGCACCTTCACGGGCAAGCCCTATCACGCCTCCGGTACAGTTGTGAGGAGATGATACGGTAATGGGAGCGGCTGCGGTGCCGAAAGCGCAGCAGTTGCTTATGGTCGAGTTGTTTGCGTATCCCACGACTCCGCCGCAACAATCACCGCCACCAGTTATGCTGGCGCGGGTGGTGCAGTTGGTGACTGTGGAGCCCTCGACTACGCGGCCGACTACACCTCCGCACACTCCTGTGGTGAACGTGATGGGGCCTTCCAGGTAATGGCAGTTATCGATGGTGCCGGCGTTGAGGTCGCCCACTACGGCGCCCTGATACTTCTTGTCTGCTCCAGTATGGTGAGGCCGGAAGTACGAGCAGTTGAGATTCTTGACGGTGCCGCCTACAACTGCCCCGAAGAGCCCGACGTAGTTGGTGTTGGTTATGTCGTAATACGACACTGTATTGTTTTGGCCGTCATAGACGCCCCTGAACGGATATGTTTCACGGGTGCCTATATAGTCGGTGAATGTCATATATGAGTCGGAAGTACCCGAGATATCGGCGGTCTGGTTGTAATACGACGACCTGAATGCCGTAGCGGTGCTGCCTGCATTTGTGCCCGAAGCCGGATTCTCTGTAAGTGAGGCGGTATAAGTCTCTCCGGTGACGGTGATAAGGTCTCGGATATCGTCTTCGCAGGAAATAAGGTAAGGGCTTGACTCGGTGCCGGCGCCGCCGCTGAAGTAGCCGGTGCGCCCCGTGCCGCTGCGTGAGTCGGAACTTACGCCGGCGTGGGTATAGACGCTGTTGCTTGCAACTACGGTTACGGTTATGCCGGTGGTGTTGCGGGTGGCCGAGGTGATGGTAATGGGGCTGGAGGTTATATTCGCGGGCAGCGTGCCTGTGGTTCCGCTTACGGTCACGGTGTAATAGTCTGCTCCTCGGGGCTCGGAGAAGGCTACGCTGAGTTCGTTCGCCTTGGTGCCGGTGACGATAACGCTGGCAGGCTGGAGGATTTTTGACATCTGGGCGGTCCTGCCCCATCCGGATACGGGAGTGCCGGTGCCGTCGTAGGCCCTTATATAGAAGCGGTAGGCAGTGCCGTCGTCGAGGCCGTTGACGTTAACCGTAGCGGCCGAAAGGTTGCTTGCCACCACGACTTTGCTTGGGTCGTCGGGATTGTTGATGTCGGCGGAGGTGCGGCGGATTTCATATTTTACAGTGGCTCCCGGGATGTTCATGTTGTTCCAGTCGAGCCTTATCGAGCTGGTGGATACGGGGGTGGCCGTGAAACCGCTCACGCCCGAACTGCCTTTGCCATGCAGATCGCCGAGCTGCTGACCGCATCCGGGCAGCAGCGGGTTGGTAAAGGTGGCCCTGCCGTAGTATTCGGTATCTCCTTCAAGATAGCTGAAGTTTACGCCTGAAAGCCCGCTCCCGACGAGCACGGGGACGGTATATTCCCTGTTGAGAGTAAAGGGGTTGCCCTCGGAGTCGGCGCGCACCGTAACGCTCTCGGAGCCGAAGTTTACGCTCCCGGGCGAGGGCGAGGCTCCGCTCATGTTCACCTGCACGTTGCCTGCAAGCAGTGAGCCGTTGAGCGAGCGGAGGGTAAGCTGGGTTACGCTTGCGCTGAACTTGAAGCGGATGAAGCCGCAGATATTGTTGTATTCCACGCCGCCTTCGGGCATCGACCCGTCGGAGTTGCGTACTATTTTGGCCACCGCAACCATAGCCGCCGGGTCGGAAGCGTATTGCGCGGTGCCTGAAAGTGTCTGGGAAGAGGGGACGGAAACTACGGCCGTCTGCGTGCTGCGGTTGAAGCTTACCGCTGCCGAAGCTGGGCTGACCGACCAGTATGTGTGCGCCCCGACGCATACGGAGCCTATTATCGGCGAACTTGCGCCTGCGCTTGCGGCGTGGAAGGTGTGGGCGTCGCCCAGCACGTCGTCGTACACTACAAGTTCTTCGTTTTCAGTCCAGTGTATGGCGGTGGAGGTGTCAAAACGGCTCTTGGTCTGCGGCTCGGCCGTGCTGCTTTGGGCGCTGCCGGCTTCGGCTTCGTTCTGAGTGCCCGCCGCTGCCTGAGCATCCGGCGGGCACTGGTCCGCACCTTCCCCGGCGCCGTCCTGCATGCAGGCCTCTCCTAAGCTGAACACGGCCCCGGACTCTCCGGCCTTCGTGCCGGTGATGCCCTGCCTGCCTGCGATGAAACTGATTTGTTCGAGACCCTGCTCTCCGGGGCCTTCCGGCACGGATTGGCCGGAAGCGGTATCCTTGCTGCAGGATGCGGCGGCAGCCGAAATGACGGATGCCAGTATGACGATTGCACAAAATCTTCTCATAGACCTACAAATATAGGTATTTTTTTAGAAGCTGTTTTGAAATGGTTGCCGAATTTTATTGTTGTGGATTTGTCGAGCTTGTTTTTTCGACGGAAGAAGGAGCGTAGTGGAACATTCTACGTGACTGATGACGCTTCTGTAACAGTTGGGATATTGTGCAAATAGAATCAAAGTATTATATTTGCAAGCTATGTTGAGCGTAAAGGAAGTAACAGACAAGCGGGATTTGAAGCGCTTCATCCGCTTCCCGGACGAATTGTACCGGGGTTGCCCCCAGTATGTGCCTGCACTGCATTCGAGTGAGCTTCACTCGCTTACGAAGGTTTCTACGCTTTCGTACTGCAAGCGCAGGATGTGGCTCGCGCTGGATTCGGGCAAGGTCGTGGGGCGTATCTGCGCAATGATAAACCCCCGCTACAACGAGCGCTATTCACCCGCAGGGTGCGTTTCGGCTGGTTCGACTGCATCGACGACCTTGAAGTCGCCCGTGCCCTTTTCAAGGCCGCCGGCGACTGGGCCCGCTCCGAGGGGATGGACGAGATTCACGGCCCTCTCTACTACAATACGCTCGGCAAGCAGGGTATGCTGGTCGAGGGCTTTGAGAATATTCCTCCTTTCAACTGCCTCTACAACTATCCTTACTACAACAGGTTGATGGAGAGTCTGGGCTTCGTCAAGGAGTGCGACTGGCTCCAGTACAAGATCGTAGCCAACCACGGGGTGCCCGAAAAGGCCCGCCGTGTGGCGAAGCTCGTGATGGAGCGCTACAATCTGCACTCAGGCAGCATAGACGCCCTGAAGAAGAATCCTGAGCAGGTGCGCAAATTTTTCAAGGTTTACAACGACAGCTTCTCCCAGTCGGTGTACAATTTCATACCTTTCACCGACGAAGAGATAGCGGAAGAGGCCGAAAGCTCGCTGCGCTTCATCTCCGACAAGGCCAGCTGCATCCTCTTCGACGAGAACGACGAGATAGTGGCCTTCGGCATCTCCTTCCCCAGCATCTCCAAGGCGCTGCAGAAGGCCGGGGGGCATCTTTTCCCCTTCGGCTGGTATCACCTCTGGCGCGCTCTTCACAATTACGAAACCACCGACCTGATGATTAACGGCGCCGTGCCCGAATGGCAGAACAGGGGCGTGTCGGCGGTGTATTACAAGGAGATAGCCGACAAGGCGGTTAAAATCGGCAATCGCTGGGCAATCTCCAACCCTCAGATTGAATCCAACAGCGCGGTGAATATATGGAACAGCTACGAGCACGAGCCGTTCATGCGCCGCCGCTGTTATATTATGAAGTTGCCCTAGGGGCGGCAATTGGCCGGCCGGAGCTCTTCCCGGCGTGGCTTAAAGGAGCCGGCAAGGCAGCCGGACGCATCTGGCGCAGCGGCCGTGATCCGCTTGCAAATAAGTAAAATTCAACAAGATATATACAATGGCAGACAATAATACGTTACTTGATAAAGTACTTTCGCTCCAGGATAAGTTCAGCTCGCTTCAGGAGCAGCTTTCCGACCCTTCGGTGGTGTCGGACATGAAGCGCTTCGTGCAGCTCAACAAAGACTACAAGGAGCTCGAACCCATAATCCGTGCCGGCCTCGAATACAAGAAGATGCTTTCCGACCTCCAGTCGGCCAAAGACATACTCCTGAACGAGAAGGACGACGAGCTGAAGGAGATGGCGCGCGAGGAGATAGCCTCCATAGAGCCCCGTATCCCTGAAATGGAGCAGAACATAAAGCTCCTGCTCATTCCGGCCGACCCGGACGATTCGAAGAACGCGATAGTCGAAATCCGAGGCGGCACCGGCGGCGACGAGGCGGCGATTTTCGCCGGCGACCTCTTCCGTATGTACCAGCATTTCGCTGAGTCCCGCGGCTGGAAGCTCGAAGTCACCGACCAGACTCCGGGCTCGTCAGGCGGTTTCAAGCAGATAGTTTTCAAGCTCAGCGGCAGCGACGGCGTGTACGGAGTCATGAAGTACGAATCGGGCGTACACCGCGTCCAGCGTGTTCCCCAGACTGAAACCCAGGGCCGCATCCAGACTTCGGCGGCGTCGGTAGCGGTTTTCCCCGAGGCGGGTGAATTCGACGTCGACCTCAGCTGGGACGATATCCGCCTCGACCTCTTCTGCTCTTCCGGCCCCGGCGGACAGGGCGTCAATACTACCTACTCCGCAGTGCGCCTTACCCATATTCCTTCAGGACTCGTTGTTCAGTGCCAGGAGGAGCGCTCGCAGCTCAAGAATAAGGACCGCGCCTTCGAGGAGCTCCGTACCAGGCTTTACAATCTCGAGCACCAGAAGTATCTCGACAATATCGCCGCCAAGCGCAAGACGATGGTGAGTACCGGCGACCGCTCGGCGAAAATCCGCACCTACAACTATCCGCAGGGGCGCGTCACCGACCACCGCATCAACTGGTCGATGTACAATCTGCCCGTATTTATGGACGGCGATATACAGGAGTGCATAGACCAGCTCCAGGTGGCCGAGAATGCGGAGCGTCTGAAGGAGGCGGGGGAATAAGCCCTGCCTTCAGGCGGCCGGCAGGCGCCTTTGCCTGCAAGCTGCCGGTTAATGCCGTTTGAAGATACTTCTCAAAACAGCTTCTTAAATTTTCCTGAACGCTATGCAGGCGTTGTGGCCTCCGAATCCGAATGAATCGGAGAGGCCCAGCGTGAGCTCGGTTTCTACAGCCGTGTTGGGCGTGTAGTCGAGGTCGCACTCGGGGTCGGGAGCGTCGAGGTTGATGGTGGGCGGGACGGTATCGTGGCCGAGGGCGAGCACAGTGGCTATGGCCTCAGCCGCTCCGGTGGCTCCGAACATATGGCCGTGCATCGACTTGGTGCTGCTGATATGGCACTTGCGGGCGAAGTCGCCGAACGCAATCTTGTATGCGAGGGTCTCGGTGACGTCGTTGAGGAGCGTGCCGGTGCCGTGCGCGTTGATATAAACCTTGTCTTTGGAAACGTCGAACCCGGCCTCTTCGAGGGTCAGCCTGATGCAGGCGGACTGAGTGCTTGCATCGGGGCGGGGCGCAGTGGCATGGTAGGCGTCGCAGGTGCTGCCGTAGCCTACCATCTCTGCATAGATATGCGCACCTCTCGCCTTCGCGTGTTCGTATTCCTCAAGAATCAGGACTGCAGAGCCGTCGGCCATGACGAAGCCGGAACGGTTGGCGTTGAAGGGAAGGCTGGCGTACTTGGGATTCTCGGCCCTGGTGAGCGCCCTCGCGTTTGCGAAAGCCGCAACGCCTATGGGGATGCAGGTCCTGTCGGTGCCGCCGGCTATCACTGCGTCTGCGAATCCGTAGCGTATCGCCCTGTAGGCCTCTCCGAGGGAGTGGGTGGAAGATGCGCAGGCGGTGGCTATATCTATGCAGGAGCCCTGTGCGTTGAAGCGTATCGCTATCTGGCCTCCGGCTATGTTGGCAATCATCGTGGGTACGAAGTTCGGCGAAATCCACTGTCCGCTCGGGTCTTCGTGCATCTTGATTATCTCGCGCTGGATGGTGGTGAAACCGCCGATTCCGGAACTGACGTATGTGGCGAGGCGCGAGGGCTCTATATTGGTGCCCGACTCGAGGCCCGAATCTGCCATGGCCTGCACGGCCGAGGCCATTGCGAAGATGGTGAAAGGGTCCTGCTTGCGGATGAAAGGCTTGTCCATTCCGTAGTCCTCGGGGTTGAAGTCGCTCTTTATGGTGCCGGCAATCTTCACCGGAAGAGCGTCGGTGGGGAAGTCGGTGATATAGTCGATACCGCAGACTCCGTTCACCAGGCTGTTCCAGAAAGTGGGCACGTCCTTGCCGATGCAGGAAAGGACTCCGAGGCCGGTAACTACAACTCTTCTCATCTGATATTTCGGTTTGAGTCTGCAAATATGCTATTTTTTTATATATTTGCAAAATTATGCTCAAGTTGAGAGACCAGTTCCCGAGGTATCTTCTCGGTAAGCACCAGCTGATTATGACCGTCCTTTTCGCGGCCTTTTTTTCGCTGGTGTTCCTTCTCGTGAGCATTCCTTTCTCGAACAACGCCTGGTTCAAGCTCGGCGGCGGCGAGGTGTTCCTCTTCACTGCGTTCTTCTACCTCATCTCGCTTTCCGTGGTGGTTTTCAGCAAGATGGGCCTGTATCTGATGCGCAGCGCGGCCAACTTTACCTTTTTTCACTATCTTCTGTGGAACTTCGGAGAGGTGCTCCTGCTGGCTCTGCTTTATACCTTCTTTACGATAGAGGGAGCCCGCTTCGGCATACTCGACCTCGAGGAGATGAACTTCTGGAGGCTGCTTCTGAGCGCGGTGGTGTACAGCACCATCTCCCTCGGCATCCCCTATGCCCTCGCCTCGCTGAACTTCGTCATCGAAGAGAAAGACAACACAATACGCCTGATGAACTACGGCAACGTAGCCGGCGACGCCCTTCCGGCACCGGGCGGCGACAAGCGCATTACCCTGTTCGACAACGGAGGGGCGCTGAAGTTCTCGGTGTTCCAGGACAACCTTTATTTCATAGAGGCCGACGACAACTACATTCAGGTATGGTACACCGACCGTACCGGCGAGCTGAAGAAATATATGCTCCGCTGCCGTCTGAAGACCATAGAAGAGAGTTTTTCCGACAGCGACCTCGTCCGCTGCCATCGCAAGTATATAGTCAATATACGCAAGGTGCGTCTCCTTTCCGCCGGCCGTGAGGGCTATGCCCTTGAGCTCGAGCAGGATGGCGTGCCCGTACTTCCCGTGTCCAAAACCTACGAGCAGGCGGTGCTCGCCCGCTTCAATTCAAGGTCCTGATTATGTGGCAAAGAGTCCAGACACTGTATCTCGCGCTTTCGCTCGGCCTCGTGGCGGCGCTGTTTTTCTGCGACAAGGCCGAAGGCGTCTCCTTCATGAAGTATCTTCCGTATGTCATACTGACGGCGGTGACGGCGCTGCTTACTTTCCTCGCCCTCACGACTTACCGTCACAGGGTGTTCCAGGCACGCACGGCGGTGCTCGCCGCGCTCGTGGCCATCGGTCTCCAGGCCTGGCTCGGGGTGGATTTCTTCTTTACCGGCAACGATCCTCCGTTCAGGCTTCCTGCCGTGTTCCCCATAGTGTCGGCCATCCTTGATTTCATGGCGGCCCGCAATATCTGGTCCGACGAGCTTATGGTGCGCAGCTCCTCGCGCCTCCGTCCTGCAAAGCGCAAACGTTAAACACCACATAATTATGAGAATCCCCGAATCAGAACTTATCATCAACGGCGACGGTTCCGTATTCCACATCCACATCCGTCCCGACCAGCTGGGAGACAAAGTGATACTTGTAGGCGATCCCGGCAGGGTCGCAATGGTAAAGAAGTATTTCGACTCCATCGAGTGCGAAGGCGAGTCCCGCGAGTTCGTATGGGCCACCGGCCTGAAGAACGGCACCCGCATCACTGCCCTCTCGACCGGCATCGGTACCGACAACATCGACATAGTGATGACCGAACTCGATGCCCTTGCCAACGTCGATTTCACAACCCGCGAGGTGAAGGCCGAGCACAAGTGCCTCGACATTCTGCGCATAGGCACCTGCGGCGCCATCCAGCCTGAAATACCCCTCGGGTCTTTTATCTTCTCGCATATTTCCGTCGGTTGCGACGGCCTCCTGAACTGGTACGCAGGCCGCGAGAGTATCGCCCTCGCCGACTTCGAAGAGGCTTTCAAGGCCCACGTGAAGTGGAACAGGCATCTTCCCGACCCGTATTTCGTGAGGGCGGGCGAGCGTATGATTGAGCTCTTCGCCGACTGCACCGTCATGGGTATGACCATCTCGGCGTCAGGCTTCTACGGCCCCCAGGGGCGCGTGGTGCGTCTGCCGCTGGCCATGCCCGATATGCTCGAAGATTTCGAGAGCTTCAACTTCGGCGGCTACAAGATTACCAATTTCGAGATGGAGGGCTCGGCTCTGGCAGGCCTGGCACGACAGCTCGGCCACAACGCCGGTACCGTGTGCTGCGCCATCGCCCACCGCTATCTCAAGGATGCCAACACCGACTACAAGCCGCGTGTCGAGCAGCTCGTGCAGCTGGCTGTCGAGAAGCTTTCGGCTTAATGCCGGCCGCCGCAGCTTACTTGTATAACCCTTTGTAATCCATTTTTGCCCAATCGGGCACGGGGATATTCCCGTCAACGACGCAGGCGTCCGTAAACGTAAGGGGGCCTGCGCCTGCTATTCCGTCGAGGAACTGGAGCGTAAGCGGATAGAGCTGTACCATCGCAGCCGCGATTTCGTGCCCGTTGCCTTCATAGCGGTAGATGCTGTGGGGAATTCCGGCCTTTGTCATTGCGGCCGATATGGCCGAGCTGCCGGCGAAGCACAGCCTGAAGAATTTGGTGCGTTTGTAGTTGACGATGCCGTCGCGGGTGCCGTGGAACATAAGTATCGGGCAGGGTGTCCTGGCAAAGCGTATGTTGCCTTCCTTTGAGAATATGGCCCCGGAAAATGCAACGACTCCCGCGAAGTTGAAGCCTTCGGGAAGCTCGCCGCAGGAGCGACCCGAATTGCAGAGCTCCCACTCGGCCTGGAGCGAAGTCATCGCCCCGGCTGAAGAACCGCTGATGATAATCTTCGAGGGGTCCGCTCCGAGCTCCGATGCATTGTCGATGATGAATCTCGTGGCGCTGCAGAGGTCTTCCACGGCAATGTGTATTGCGTTGTCGAGCTGGCGTATGAACTTCGGGTTCACGCCCGCTCCGCTGGCGTCCTTGAGGCCGAGGCGGTAGTCGATGGAGGCTACGTTGTAGCCGTCGGACGTAAGCATCTTGAACCAGGGGCCGTAATGGGCGTTGTCGCGGGAACCCTCCTTGAACCCGCCTCCGAAGACGAAAATTACCGTGGCCTTGGGCTCTCCCTTCGCCCGGTAGTAATCGAGAAACAGGGAGCAGGTATCGCGCTCCGCGAACTTGTAGCTGCCTTCGGGCCTTATGGCCGAGGCGTCGGGCGCCTGTGAGATTATGGCTGATGCGAGGGTCATTGTAATGAAGAATCTTTTCATTGCCTGTTATGGTTTCGGTATATCTTAAAAGCTGTTCAAATAAGCTTCTTAACTGAATGTTCCGTCCGGGGCTGAGGATTTGGAAATGAGCCAGCTGCAGAGGGCTCGCGAAAGTTCCTCCGTATCGGGGAACTGCGCTTCAGCGGCCATATCGCCCTCAGGCTTGCGGCAGTCGGCCACGGGGCTGTCCGTCGCTTTTCCCGTGCAGCTTCCGGGAACGGCCTTGCCGGAGTAATCTATGCTGGCGGAGACGGTTCTGCCGGCTTTGCCTGAGCCGGCGCTGCAGGGGGGCTCGAAGAGGGGAACGGTCCCTGCCGCCCTGAGAATCTCTTCTCTTCCTATGCCGAGGGAAGAGAGGAAATCGCGGCTGAAGCTGCGTCCGGCCTGGTCCAGGGCAAGGAGGAGATGCAGAGGGGTGGTTTCGCCTCCGGTTCTGACCGACTCTACCGAAGCCAGGCTGATGAGACGGAGCGCATCGGGGCAGGGAAGTATGCTGTTCAGCTCTCCGTAGGGAATCTCGTCGCAGCTGAAAACAGCTCCGTCAATCTGCGTCTTGAAATCGTCAGGAGCGATGCCGAGGGCCTTCAGGGCGCGTGCGGCGGAGTTGTCGCCGTGCCTCAGGATTCCGAGTACCAGATGGTCTATGCCGATATTCCTCCAGCCCGTCCGCAGGGCCTCGTCGCGGCCGAGCTCCAGAACTTTCAAAAAATCTTCGGAAAAGCGGAAATTCATAGCGCAAAGATGATAAAAAATTGACAATTATTTATTAACTTCGCGTGTTATATTCGTTAGATGCAAAATGGAGAGTAATGAGACTGTTCACGGCTATATAGAGCCCGTCGAAATAGATCAGGAAATGAGAACCGCGTACATCGACTATTCGATGTCCGTGATAGTGTCGCGCGCACTCCCCGACGTGCGTGACGGCCTCAAGCCGGTACAGCGCAGGGTGCTGTACGGAATGAAGGAGCTCGGTCTGTGGGCGTCGGGCCAGACCAAAAAGTCGGCCCGTATCGTCGGCGAGGTCCTCGGTAAATACCATCCCCACGGCGACAGCAGCGTTTACGACGCCATGGCCCGCCTCGCCCAGCCCTGGAACCAGCGTTATCCGCTCGTGTTCGGCCAGGGCAACTTCGGTTCGATGGACGGCGACCCTGTGGCTGCAATGCGATACACCGAGGCCAAGCTCGCCAAGATGGCGGAAGACGTGCTCGACGACCTCGACAAGGACACCGTTGACATGGCCAACAACTTCGACGACTCGCTGCTGGAGCCCACGGTGCTTCCCACCAAGCTCCCGCTGCTGCTGCTCAACGGCTCGGCCGGCAT